>JACZTW010000285.1 GCA_022573485.1 Planctomycetota bacterium | reverse complement strand
CCAGCCGGGCTGGCGGAGGCCCGGCGGGGAAATGTGGCATAGCCGCATGGTGATGTCGTAGGCGAGGACGATGCCGACGAGCAGATCCTTGCCGGTCATCTTCTTCCACTCCGCAATGGCCAGCGGGGCACTGAGCAAGTCAGACGGATGCGATGGATCCTGCTTCCAATAAATATCGTTGTAGTCCATCGCTCGAACCATGAGCGCATTGAGCATGGACGCGGCGACGACGTTCATTTTGTCACCCGCGCCAATCACCGTACAAGGCCCCGGCTGGCCGAGGTCACGATAATGTTCGAGGAACATCTCACAGTCATGCACTTGATATCCGCCCAGCGCACAGCCGATCGTGTCGTACAAGAAGCGTTTGGCAGCGTCGACGGCCTCGGGAGTCAGATCGTCATACGTCAAATCGCAGGCCCAGCGGGCGATTGTCTCGGTGATAGTCGGCATTCCAGAACTCCTGGCACATTCAGTGAAGCGATGCCCGCTATTGATTCCGGACGGACAGCACGAATCACAGCGTCTGCTAAACGACGAAGTCACATTGAGAGACCCACCCGTGGCTTGCCGTTTAGCAGCTTTTCCGAACGAGATTCGGGTTTCTATTTAAGTTGTACGAGCAAACGACGGACGATGTCTCTACTTCCTTCCCATCTTACCCAGCGCACAAGCAATATCGAAATCCACAAAGTCCGCATGATGGAATATGATCGATTCGAGCGTTCGCTGCACGTGATCACCTTCCTTGGAGTGCGTCGCGACCATGTGCATTACTTCGTCCGGCAGACCGTGTTTCCAGCACATGCCTACGCCGCTGAATGGATGCCGCAGCATGTCGCCGCGCCGGCCCTTGGCGGGCTTGCCGTCGGGGCCTTTGACGTATTCGATCGGCTTGCCGACATCCGCCAGCAGTGCCCCGGCGATCAAATGATCCTTGTTCAATGGCACGCGGTCGCCGTAAGCATCCTTGAGCACGTCATGGATCGCGATCGACATCCGCGCGCAGGTCCGCACATGCTCCAGGAAGCGAATATCAATATCGCCCGCCAGCAGCGTAAAGGGAATCTGTTTCAGTTCCTCAACCGTCCATCCGCCGGTGGTCAATGAATCGACCCACACATCGATCACTTTCTCACGCAAACCGCCGTCTGCAATGTGTTCGAGTTCTGGAAATAACTTCTCAATGTCGTCACGCATGATTTTAGTTTCCTGCAGATAGTTGTTCTTTTATGACCACTTCGAAACCGCCCTTGACCACCAACTCCTGGGCGATTTCGCCAAGAGGTGAGAATCCATATTGCGTGCCTCTGAATTCGATCTGCGATTCTGAGAAATTAACTGTGCCGACGCCGCCAACGCGAATGGTTGCCGACGAATCATCTGCGTGGGCCGCTTTCAAATCATCGACCAATTCCGGGCACTCGATACAAATATAGCCGTTGTTGAAGGCGTTGCGTTTGTAGGTCTGGCTGAACGAGCCGGCGATGATCATGACAATGCCGCGATACTTCAGCGCTGTGGCGGCCTGTTCGCGCGACGAGCCGCTGCCGAAATTGTATCCGCCGACCAGAATGTCGCCCTCCTTGGCGATTTTCTGGAAATTCGGGTCGTAATTCTCCATGGCGACGGCGGCCATTTGCTCCGGTGTCATGCCTTCCTTATATGTATAGTCCTTGCTGTAAATGCCGTCGGTGTTGAGGTTGTCCTGAGGCACGAGCAGCAGTTCGCCTTCGATCTGCTTTGGAAAGCCGGGCAGGATTTGGAGGGCCGCAGCAACCGCAGGCGGGCGCTTGTTGACGCGGCAGGAAGAGCCTCGCTGGAGCGCTTCACCCGCTGTTCTTGCGTCCGCGCGAGCTCCCGATCCCATCGGGACAGGTTCCGCCCGCGGCTCTTTGTCATCAAGCGAGTGGGGAGACGTAATCCTACCGGCGATGGCCGACGCGGCGACCACGGCTGGGCTGGACAGGTAGACAAAAGCATCGCGAGAGCCCATTCGGCCTTTGAAGTTGCGATTGGTGGCGGAAATACCGACTTCGCCCGCTTCGAGCGTGCCGCGGCCGAGCCCGATGCACGCCCCGCAGCCGGGCGGAAGCTCGATCGCACCTGCGTCGAGCAACGTCTTCCACAATCCGCGCTGCTTCACTTCGCGTTCGACCTCGTCCGATGCGGCGGCGATATAGAACTCCACATGGTCCGCCACGCGCTGTCCGCGAACAACCTTGGCCGCGGCTTCAAAGTCCTGTACACGGGCGTTGACGCAGCTCATCAAGTATGCTTTGTCGATGCGGATGTCCTTTTCTTCCAGTTCGGGCAGTGCCGTGATGGTCTTGACCGTATTGGGCCCGGAGATGAAAGGCGTGACGGCCGCAAGATCAAACTCCAACTCCTTGGCATACAATGCGTCGTCATCGGCTTGCAGGGCGTCGGCGTCCAGTTTCCGAACCAACTCGGCCGTGATGCGCGGAGCTTGGTCGCCGCGCTCCTCGAAATGCTCCGCACGGGCCAACAAGTACTGCCGAGTGACTTCATCGTACGGAAACACGCCCGCCAGCGCGCCCCATTCGGTAGTCATGTTGCTGATGGTCAGCCGCTCTTCCATGCTCAAGCCGGCCACACCGGGGCCGGTGAACTCGACGCAGCAATTGAGCACTTCGTCTTTGTTGAACACGCCGCACAGCGCTATGATCACGTCCTTGCCGACAACCCCCGCCTGCAACTCGCCGCTGAAACGCACGCGCGCCACATCCGGCACCTGCCACCACGTCCGCCCGGTGGCCCAGATCGCGGCGGCGTCGGTGCGGACTACAGGCGTGCCCAAGGCACCCAGAGCCCCATATAGATTGGAATGCGAGTCGGACGCCACGACCAAAGAACCGGGCAACACATAACCCTCTTCAACCATGATCTGGTGTCCGATGCCTCGGCCGGCCGGATAGAATGCGACGCCCTCCTTCTTGGCAAAGGCTTCGATCTTGGCATACTTTCCCAGATTCTCCGGAGCGGTGTTTTGAATGTCGTGGTCGAGCGTGAAGACGGGTTGGGCCGGATCGGATATCTCCGTGGCTCCCATCTTTTCGAACTTGGGTATCACGGCGGCGGTGTTGTCATGCGTCATGACGTGCGCCGGCCGAATCGAAAGGTAATCGCCGCTACGGACAGTGTGCCCCTCCGGCACTCCGACGGCGAACCGTTGTGCAATCTTCTCGACGAGTGTTTGCCCCACTGGATGATCCTCCGGCCGGCTGGCCGCTTGGTTTTGCCTACGCCAACCTTGTGAGGATTGCGTCCGTCATCTGCGTTGAGGTGGCTGCGCCCTTCTCGAAGACGCCCGGCCCGCCCGTCAGCCGCATCATATCATACGTGCGAACTTTGCCTTCGGCGACGACCGAGCCGACTGCGGTGCGGATTCGCTCGGCTTGGTCCGTTTCGCCGAGGTGGTCGAGCATCATGCAGGCCGACAGGATCATAGCGATCGGATTGACGATAGGCGGGTCGAGTTTTTCATATTTGGGCGCTGAACCATGTGTAGGCTCGAAGACGGCCAACTCCCGGCCGATATTGGCGCTGCACGCAAAGCCCAGACCCCCCACCAAGCCGGCGAATCCATCCGAGACAATGTCGCCAAACATGTTCCCGGAAACCAGCACGTCGTAATTCTCCGGGTTCTTCGTCATCCACATCATTTGGGCGTCGATGTTCGTCTCCCACAGATCGATGCCGGGAAAATCCGCCGCAATCTTCTTTGCTTCAGCCCGCATCATGCCGGACGTTTCACGAATGACGTTTGGCTTTTCGCAAACAGTCACCGACTTGTAGCCGAACTTCTTGGCGTGGTCGAACGCTGCGCGGACGATCCGCTGGCACGCCGGCCTCGTGAAAATCCGCGTCGAGATGGCGAGATCCTCACTCGGCACGTCCTTGAACGCCGCCATCTTGGGATGGGTTTCCAAGGCCGAACGCACTTGCTCCGGCGGATTGGTCCACTCCACGCCGCCGTACAGGCCTTCCGTGTTCTGACGGAAGATCACGGCATCGACCGGCGGCTCGATGAAGCTATCACCGTCGCGGCGGATGAAGTTCAGTGGATTGCCCTTGAACGAGCAGCAGGGCCGAATCGATACATCGAGATTGAAATGCTGGCGCAGGCCGACGATTGGGCTTGAGTAGACGAAGCCCTTATCGCAAAGTTCCGGCGCGAGTTCCTCCTCCGCCTGATCCTTGGGTTTGGACGTAATGGCTCCGAAGAGCCCGACCTTATGCTCAGCGAGCAGATCGATCGTTCGTTGCGGCAGCGCGTTGCCTTCGGCGATCCAGAACTCCCAGCCGATGTCCGCATGGACATACTCTGCCTCAAAGCCCACCGCCTCAAGCACGCGAACGGCCTCGGGCAGCACCGTCTTACCGATGCCATCGCCCGGCAATGTCACTATGGTTCTCTTGGCCACGTTCTTACCTCGTGAGTGCCTCTTGCCTGCGCATTATGATACCCGATTTGCTTGCCGGCACACTCACGCCGCGCGAGCACACAACGACAGAAGAGCAGTCTATGCGACACGAAGAACCGCAGCAAGCGAAACGCGAGGCGGAATTCACAAAGCTGTTGATAAGTAACCGAGTTCCGTCCGATCGGCCGACTACGCTTCGCGGCGGGCCTT
>JACZTW010000284.1 GCA_022573485.1 Planctomycetota bacterium | reverse complement strand
TACGGCCACGCCGATCAACATCCAGGCCGTCGAGGGTTCGAACAGTATTATTGTGAGCGCTTCCAATGAGGATCATATGGTTCTCGAGGGGCTCCTCGAGTTGCTCGATGTCAAGTCGAACCTCAATCAGCAACTTCGCCTCTTCAGTCTGGAAAGCGCGGATGCGGAAAGCACGGCGACACTGCTGAGAGAGTTATTCCAATCGCAAGGAGACGGCGACGGGCTGGCCAGCGCCATTGCCGTTCAGGAAGTGCCACGCGAAAACGCAATCGCGGTGTGGGCGGCGCCGGGGCAAATGGAAGACATCGCCGACATGATCAGAAAGATCGACACCACCGTGCCGGCCCGCGAGATGATGTTTGACGTCATTCAGCTCAAGCAGGCCATGGCCGAGGATTTGGCGGAGGCCCTCGCGCAGTCACTTCAGGGCCAGGCCGACGGCGGCGACGAACAGCAGTCGGCCATCATTTCATTCTTCGAGGACATGGAGGACGGCTCGCAAGTTTTGCGCAAGCTGATCCGCCAAAACATCACCGTCTTTCCGTACATCCAGACCAATTCGCTGCTGGTCATGGCCCCGCCGGACAGCGTGGACATGCTCCGGAAATTGATCGTGAAGCTCGACGATATTCCGCCGATCACGATCGGGATCGAAGTGTTCCAACTGGTCAACGCCAGTTCGGATCGAATGATTGAAACATTGCAGGACATCTTCGAGGGCGAAGATGGCGGCGAGGGCCCGGATGCCGTGATCGGGGGGATCGCCGGCGGGCTCCAGGCCCTGCCCGGGCTGCGGCAACTGTCCTTCTCGCAGGACCAGCGCACCAATTCCGTCATCGTGGCCGGCAACGAAGCCTATCTCAAACTGGTCGGCGAGTTGATCGTCAAGCTGGATGGTGAAGCGGCCGAGGACATTATCTACACGGTATTGCCGCTGAACTACGCAGTGGCCGAGGAGGCGGCCAGCGCCATCAGAGACTTCAGCGATCAGGAATTGTCCCGGCTGTCATCCCTCGAAGACGTCACCTCGCCTTACGAGATCATGAAGCGACAGCTTACCGTCGTGTCGGATGAGTCCTCCAACATACTGCTTCTGGGCTACAGCCCTCGTTATGAAGATCAATACTTGAGCATGCTGCGCGAGATTGATCGCCCCCCCGAGCAAGTGCTCATCGAGGTCATGCTGATCGAAGTCACGCTTGATGATCGCTTCGAGTTAGGCGTGGAGTTCGCCGCGCAGGACTTGTTGTTCTCGGAGAAGGCCTTCCTCGGGCCCAACGGCACGGTTCAGGGGCCGGAGTTCGACTTTGTGCTGGGCACCGATCTGGGCGCCGTCGGCAGCGGCGGCGGGATTGCCTTCACCATGACCGGTGAGGATTTCAACTTCCTGTTCCATGCCCTGCAAAGCGAAGGCCGGGCGGAATTGATCTCGCGCCCGAGCCTCATGGTCAAAAATAATGAGGAAGGCGTGATCGAGATCATCACCCAGGTTCCCGTACCGACGCAGAGCGGCGCCGACAACGCCGGCAATCCTATTACCTCGATCACCTACGAGGACGCCGGCATCACGCTGACGGTGACGCCGCACATCAATCCGGATGGGTTCGTGCAGTTGGAGATTGTGCCGGAAGTCTCGTCGATCGGCGCTTCGGCGGTGGTCGGCTCCATCAGCGCGCCCACCTTCAACCGCACGCGGCTGTCAACGACCGTGACGGTCAAAGACGGTGAGACCATCATCATCGGCGGGTTGATCGAGACCTCCCTGTCGGAAACCGAGAGCTATGTGCCGTGGCTGGGTGAGATTCCGTATCTTGGAGCGCTGTTCAGTGCCGACGAAAAAACCAAGCGCAGCAAGGAACTTTTGATTGTCATTACAGCGACGATCGTGCGCACGGAGAAAGATGCCTACCGCATTTCGGTGGAGCAGCGCGACCTGACGGACATCATCCCCGACAGAATCAAAGAAGACCCGCTGATGAAGAAACTGCAAGTTCGCCCGGCGGATGATGCGTTCGGCGATGACGAGCGGGAAATCCTGCAGAAAGAGGACGAGGACAATGATTTCTATGGCCCGCGTGCGAGCGCGTATGGCCCTGAGATTCCGTCGCGTGTTCAGCCGGTCAGTTATGGGCAAAAAGGGTAATTGCTCGTGAACTATCGCCACATTGCAATTTGTCTGGCTTGGTCCGCCGTCATGGCGGGCGGCGGCTGTAACGCGACGCGCATGAACAGGTCGAGCGCGGCGAAAGCACGCGCAGCGCCGCTGGCTTCGGACATCATCGGCGTGAGGACATACTTCAAGAACAACCCGTTCCTCAGTTTCGACGATGAGGGCGATCCTGATCCTGAAGGGATCAAGGTAACTTACTACGCCGTCTCGAACGCTACGCAAATAGGCGCCTTCGGAGATGGTGCGATTCGTTTCAAGATGTACGTCATCGAGCCCGGCAGAGAGGGCGAGCCGGCCACTGGACGGCTGGTCAAGACCTGGGAATTCAATCCGCAACAAGCGATGGGCTGGCGGGTTCGGCGTCGGACCACGCTCGGCTGGCCTTACATGTTCCACCTCAACTGGGGCGATGCCGATCCTTATGGCAAGGAGATCCGCATTGTTCCGGAATTCGTCCGCACCGACGGGCGCGTGATCAAGGGCAGCCCCAAAGATCTCAGGGTGCCATTCCGCAAGCAAAAAGTGATCCTGCTCGACGAGGCCCGCCTTTAGGCCGAATTCCAGCCACAAAGACACCAAGGCACGAAGAAAAGCAATAGAAGTACTCGTCACTACATTATCAGCCAATGACGCATGAAAGCTGTATATTGCAGAGTGTCTACTTCTGATATCAAGAAAATGACATAACATCTTTGTCTTGGTGGCTGTGTGCCTTCGTGGCAGAATTGATGTGAGAAATGCGGGTCTAATCTCAAACCGCCGGCGCAAGAGATCCCGGATGGGTAACTCCCGGCCGGCGGTCGGAGTAAGGCCGAGCCACGGTCGCCTCGAAATCCTGTTCTTCAGTCCTCCGGAAAGCCTATTTTGTGTGGCCGCTGCGTTATTCGCCGTCGGCGAGCTTCTTCAGACTGCCGCCGTTGTGGTGATGCACCAATTCAAAGACCGCGAAGCGAACGAAGTCTGTCCGGGAGATCCCAATCAGCTTGGAAAACATGTCCACTTGATCGATGAACTCGCGCGGCACGAGCAAGCTCAGGATCGCATCGTTGTTCGGCACGACCACCAGCAGGGCGTCGTCGTTACTCGGCGCCCTGGTGTCGGCCAACCGTCGACTCTTGCCGTTGGTATGCTTCACGCTTGACTCTCCTTCTCTCTGCGGTTCCGCTCAGTGCGCAACCTCGGCCCGAACTGTGAGCAGCCCGCGCCGAATAGGCCGTCGTCGTTCGGCCTCGGCGCCAGGCGCACCGATCTCGCGCACGTTCGCCACGCTGGACGAAACGCTACCGCACCCTTCATCATCGCTCTGGCTTCAATTCGGCGCCCGTAGGCGACATGCACCCGAAATTGACGAATCAAGCTCCGGCCGATTCCACAACACTGCGACCGCTCAAGCTGCTTCGTTCTCCCACCGGGATCAGACTTGACGTTCAACCAACAAGATCTGTCTCTCTGTCCCTCTCTATTCATAGCGCCGAAATTGCCGAAGGCCAATGGGGGTCCGCAAATTGTTCCATAAACAATTGCGGCACTTTGTCATAGTTCTGCGCGTTTTTTTGATTTTGTGCTTTGATTGCCTCGCCGTCGATGCAATGTGCGCCGGCCGGCGCCGGTCATGCCGCGTCGCGGGCCAGAGGCGGCCCGGCGTCACGGCTTGTGGTATCAAGTCCTCGCCGCTATCATCCACGCACCCGTTCGGTCGAGGCCTACGCAGCCAAGGCGGGCCACTGTTATTTTGTCGGCCGACGGAACAGGACGATCCTATTTCGAGCGTAAGCGATGGGTAGAAAAGGACTTAGATCATGATCAAATTTGGCAAGGGGAACTTGAGGATACCCAAGTTTGAAAAGCCGGTGTTCGTCGTGACGGGCGGCTTGACCGACTACCGCAAGCGGTACCCAGAGAAGAACAGCTCCCAGTTGTGCGTCGAGGCGATGCGCATGGCGGCGGAAGAGAACGATTTGAAGATCTCGCCCGAGGAGCTTCGCCGCAAGGTGAACTGGTGTGTCTACTCGCAGTTCGCGGACCATTTCGGCGATCAGTTGCTGGCCGCCGCCAAGATACACGACTATCTGGGGTTCGATCCGCTCGGAAACATCGAGGTCAAGACCGGCGGCGCCACCGGCGGGTCGGCTGTGCTCTCCGCCGCGCAGGCGGTCGCCTCGGGATACGCCGACTGCGTGCCCGTGGTCGGCTGGGAGCGCATGGACGAAGTTCCCACCAAGGTCGGAAATTCATACATCGCCAGCGCCGCCTGCAAGGATTTCGAGAGCGAACTCGGCTGGATGTACGCGGCGTACTACGCACTGATGGCCCAGCGCTATCAATACGAAAACAACGTGCCCCGCGAAACACTGGCGAAGATTGCGTGTAAGAATCACGAGTACGCATGCTATTCTCCGTACTCGCAGAATCCCGGAAAGTACACCATCGAGGACATCCTCAAAAACGAGATGGTGTCGGATCCACTGTCGTTTCTCGAATGTTGCGTGATGAGCGTCGGCGCCGCGGT
>JACZTW010000283.1 GCA_022573485.1 Planctomycetota bacterium | reverse complement strand
GGCGGGTTCCAAGGCCACAAGAGAGAGCCGGCGCGAAAACGGCGTGTTGTTCGGCTCGGGGCTGGTCGGCGGCGAAGGCTTGATGGGCGTGGGCGTCGCTGCGGCTGCGTACTATCAAATCAAGCGCACGGGTTCGGTGGAGCGCCTGCCCTTCGAGATCGGCCATGAGTGGGCCGCCACTTGGCCTACGGTTTTGGCGGTGGTTGTGATGGGTGCTTTGATCGGCATGATGATCATGCGGTCCAGAAAGACTGATTGACCACACCCAACCCGACCCATCGACTAAAAAACAAGGAGCCGCAAGCTTTAGCTTGCGGCTCCTTAATTCTCTGCTATCGCCACTACCTTCTCGAACTCCGGTGCAGCCCCCCGCGGCGGCTCTTGCTCTTGAAGGTGTGCCTGCCGTGGTGCGCTTTCGGGGCGAATCTTAGCCCGTCGTGCCGGCCCGTGCCGGCGTAGCGATGGACGTTATGCCGGCGGCCATTCCGGACAAGCACTTCTCTCGCCACCGTTTCATAGTATCCTTCGTGGACCAGAACGCGCTCCTGCACCGTTTCGTAATACCCGCGCCGGCCCCGATGGCGGCCTTTACCGAGATCCAAGTGCAGCGAGAACTTGCCGACGTTCAAATCAATGTGCCCATGCCGCCGCCGCGCCGGCACCCAGACTTCATGCGTGACCCACTCGTATACTGGCTCGATCCACACTTTTTCGTAGATGGTTTCGTACCGGGCCGGGATCCCGTGCGTCGCCGACCCCCAGATCCGGCCGGCCGCATGGCGACCGGCGTAGGGATCATGGGTGTAGCTCGCTGCGGGCGAATGGGTTCTGCCGAATCCCCGGCTGTGACTCCGCCGATCGGTCCCGTCGCCGGCCAAGGCGCTTCCGACAAAGGCCAGACTCGCTGCCATCACGCTTGCGGTTCTCCATTTTCTCGTCATTGTAAACCTCCTTAAATAGTCTACATTTGTTTATTATATACAGACGCTCAATTCATGCAGTTTCTTCCCTGGAATCTTCAGATTTTTGTAAGTGTTTATTGCGTAATTGTTTACAGCACAAACAAACGCTGAGGAAACCCGTGCACGGAGGGATCCGCCGCATGCGGCGGGCTATATATGGGACCTTCGTCTCGGCGCGCTTCTCCTGCACGTTGCAGGTCTGCGAAACGCCTCAATCAGCGACCCGACGATCCGGCAGTACACCATCGAGCAGGAAAACGAGATCGCGGCGGTTGTGACGATCGTACTTCTTGCCCTTCTCATCCCACACCAGTCCGCCGTCGTCGATGCCATTCCTGCCGACGCTGTACAGCACGGGAACCTCGGCTTGCGGTCGATAGCGGATCGTCGCACCATCCGGCGCCATTGGGTCGCGCGGCACTTCGTCGAGATAATCGGGCACCAGTTCTGCAAGCTCCACCGGCCGCCGGCCATGATCGATCTCATACAACCGAATCGCCAGCGCAATCGCCGCCATCCGACGCCGGGCCAAGTCGTCGTGGTGAAACGCCACGGTACGCCCCAACGACGGGAGCATCCAATTGCTCACAGGATGCTTGATCTTTCCTAATGCGCCAGGGGATGCCTCCCACTCTTGTTCGAGCGGCTTGATGATCCGGTCGGCAGCCGGCCAGTTTGGTTGTTCGCAGGCCTGGATAATCTGGTTCATGTGCCGGATCATCACGACCCCGTCCATCTCGAACAGCGGCTTGATCGGAAAAATGAGAACTTGTTCGGTGAGTGAAGTCTGGCCGGTACCACCAGGAGAGACGTTAGAGATGAAGCCGAGCTTGTTCTCGGCAATCCCCAGCACCACATCAAGTTGCCACATTCGCTCGACTTGAATGGCGGTTCGCAGCCCTTCTGAGAGGGGTAGTTCATCCAACAGTTCCGCAATGAGCGACTCGATGGCATCGCGTGAGGCCGCCGGGCTGTCGCCGATCGCAAGGTCGTGCGTGACACGTTCAATCTGCGAGACGCCCAAGGCGTCGATGGCCAGCACCACCAAATGCGAAATCAGCGTCGGCATTTGATCCATCACTTCAGCACCGTGGAGCACATCGCGAAACATTTCGATTGCTTGTTCGTCATTGCCGGTATGGTGTTGATAGATGGCAATGGCGCCCAGCACGCGGCACAACTGCCGCTGGGGCGCTAGAGACGGCATCATTAAGTCAACGTTGATCGCCGCGTCGCGGAAGCGCGTGCCCCAGTCTGCGCCGGGCATGTTCCGGGTCTGACGAACCAAACGCAATGTTTCAGCGTTCTTGGCTTCGAGATCGGCAAGGAGCTGCAACTCTTGCGGTGTCAGCTCTTCCAGAGAATCGGCGTTCTCAATCAGGTCGTCTTGTTCGGCGGTCACGGTCAGCGCTTCGGCAGCTTTGATGAATGCCAATGCGGCGTTTTGGTCGTCGGGGATTTCTTCGGGCGGGTCGAAGTCTTCGGGGAAGATGGGTTCGCCGCGGGCGACGATGCGGTCAATCTCAGCCTGCAATTGGCGGTGCGCCTCCCAGCCCCACCACCAGCGTAAGAGCAGTAAGCCCACCAGCACCAACCCGCCGAGCTTGAGAAAGCGCTTCAGCCACTTAAAGCGAAGCGGAATCGGTGGCGGTGATGCCGGGGTGCTGATTTTGTGCGCAGTGCTTGTCATCATTCATCCTGGACTTCGGCCGCGCCGGGTATTGAAAGACGCACAAATGGTCGCCCATCAAGAAAGAACACGATGTCATGTTCGTGCGCGAAGTAGGTCTTGTACTCCTCATTCCACAGCACGCCGCCGTCGTCGTTGCCGTTCTTGCCGACGCTGTACAGCACAGGTTCTGCTGCATCAGGCACATATGTAAATGGTGATTCACCAACACTCATGGGATCCGGCGGAATCTCATCGAGATAATCGGGCACCAGCTCTGCCAGCTCCGCCGGCCGCCGACCACGGTCGATCTCGTACAACCGGATCGCCAGCGCCATCGCCGCCATCCGACGCCGGGCCAGGATTTGGAAATGTTGCCGCACGGTCGCACTCGACGAATTCGGCATGCTAACGTGGCCCAGCGGTCTCATGAGTCGTCCCGTCCCTCGTTGCAGATTTTCCCAATGCTCGTCAAGGGGTTTGAGTATCTTGTGCGCGTCCGGCCAATTCGATTCGGCGCATGCCTCAAGCACGAGACTCATTTCCTTCATCATCTGCACGCCATCGATTTCGTATAGCGGCGTGGTCGGAAACGCCGCAATCTTGTCCAAGAAAGGAATCTTTCCCAGGTCATCCGGCGATAGCGGTTTGAAGAACATCAACAGACCGAGCATATACTGCATGGTGTCGAGCAAGTAGGCTCTTTCGCCAAGCATGGCACCGCGCAAGCCGTCCCGAAGCGGCTGCTCATCCAGAAGCTCCGCAATCAATCCTCTCACTTGTTGGGGGCTTGCGCCCGGAGAATGTCCCACACGCAGGTCGTGGGAACAATCTTCAATGCGCGACACCACCAGCGCTTGCGTACCCATGGCTCCTAACACGGACATTACCGCAGAAGGTCGTCCGAGCGTTACTGCCTGGTGTAGTGCGTCGCGGATTACCTCTATGGCGGCTTCGTCATTCTCCATGACGTGATTATGAGCCGCAACGGCGCAGAGCGCCTTGCTCAGTTGACGCTGAGGAATCAAGTTCGGCAAGATCACGCTCAGATGTTTTATTAACGGACTTCGCATCCGAATGTGCCAATCGACACCAGGCATGGCACGTGCTCGGCGGACCAAACTCATCGCTTCAGCATTCTTGGCTTCTAAATCGGCAATCAGCGCCCACTCATCCGGCGTGATTGTGGCCAACTGCCCGTAGCAGTCGCTAATAATCTTGTCTTGCTCGGCGGTGGTGGTGAGTAGTTCGGCGGCTTTGATGAGCGCCAGTGCGGCGTTTTGGTCGTCGGGGATTTCTTCGGGCGGGTCGAAGTCCTCGGGGAAGATCGGTTCGCCGCGGGCGACGATGCGGTCGATCTCAGCCTGCAATCGGCGGTGCGCCTCCCAGCCCCACCACCAGCGCAAGAGCAGCAGCCCCACCAGCACCAACCCGCCGAGCTTGAGGAAACGCTTCAGCCACCGATAGCGCGGCGGAACGGGGGCGACGGGTGACTCAGTTGCGTTGTTCCCAGTTGCAAACATCGTGCGACGTTGAAAGAGAAAAGAGAAAAGAGAAAAAAAGGCGAACGCGCACGCCTGATTATCCCCAACGCTCGACGCTACCTCCTCTCTGCCTGCTCCGCCGGCGCATCGCGGCAGCACGTCACATTCGCAAGAACGCTTCCTTTCGGTCGCGTCTCTGATTCATCAATCCGAAATCCGAAATCTGAAATCCGTGTTGCGCTCCCCTGCGGGTCGCCGCTAAACACCTACTCGCTACTCGTTACCCGCTACTGACTACTCCGCTGACCCGTTCCCGGCGCGCCGGGACTCTGGGCTCTGATGGCGCTCGTCATGCGTTTCTTTGCTGCTTTGATGAATCCTGCGAACATGGGTTCCGGGCGGAGGGGGCGGGAGAGGAATTCCGGGTGGGCCTGTGTGCCGATGAAGAACGGATGCACGCTCTCCGGCAGTTCGAGCACCTGCATGATCGGATGGTCCGGGGCCCGGCCGGAAAACACCAGGCCGGCGGCTTCGAGGCGGTCGATGTATTGCGGATCGACTTCGTAGCGGTGGCG
>JACZTW010000030.1 GCA_022573485.1 Planctomycetota bacterium | reverse complement strand
ATCTACATCGACTACGACGACCTGTTCGAAAGCGGCTGCCGTGCATGGAACACCTTGACACCCGAACGCCTCAAAACCGTCTGCGCAACCGCATGGATCAAACGCACGAACTAATCCAGATTCGTATGAGTTGTTTGCGGTAGCGGTTTGGGTTGCTGGCCCAGCCGCGGCTTGAGTCGGCCGAGGAACACCAGCAGTACAGCGCTGCTCAATCCCAGGATCAGGCAGACGCTGAAACGCGCGCACTCCGCGTCGATCTCGGCGGTGCCGCCTTGCCACGAGTCGTCGAGGACTACCGCCTTGATGCTCTTGAACGTGCCGCGCGCGATGGTGTGCGTGCCGATCAAAGCGACCGCAATCACCAGCTTGGCTTGCAGCCAGCGCCGTGTGATGAACACCTTCGGATGTTGGGCGAGCAGCAGCAGCCCGAACAGCAGCGTTGCGATCAGGCTGGGTATGATCACGCCCCGGAACACCACGGACACCGCCCGCACCGGCCAGACCGCGCCGTCGGAATAGCCCAGCCGGTAGTAGAACCACAGCACGGTCGCCGCGACATACGCACCCACGAAGATCGCCAGACACAACACCTTTGGGATGAGCAGCCAAGGCCGAACGCCGCGCCCGCCTTTACGGCCGTGGATGTTGACGTACTCTTGTTTCGCTTCCACCATTTCGCGGCATCATACCGCACGACCCCGGACCGTGAAACACCATTGAGTACGCCGTCTTTGACGCAACTCGTGATCAGAATCGCGTTCACCCCCCAACCACTGCGAACGACAGGCCCACGGCAGGGTCTTGCGAATTGACTTCGTCGGTTAGCAGAGGCCTAAGTTGATCCCGTCTATGCACAACTCGATGGCACCCTGTCTTCCAATTGATCGCACACAGTTCCCTTTTGCTCAGTGCTCAATCGCGCGAATAGTCGCCCCAGCAGCACACCCGGATCGCCCCCAGTCAGTTTCAACACACGCCACAGCGCGCCAGCCGCCTCGGCCGCCGGCAGCGCGCTTAGCGCATCCTGCAAGCGGAGCGTGAGCTGCTCATCGCTGGAGGTCTCGTCCAGTCTCGTGGCCATGCCGTGATCCGAATCCCGCGCCCGGGCCCGGAGTCGGCGGAACTCGCGATCGTGTTCCAACAAGCGGGCGATCTCTGCGACCAAACGCTTCTCGCAATCAGCCACGCGCGCATAGGACGATTCCGTTTCGCGGGCGATCTGCCGCAACGGCGTCTTGTGTTCGTCGTCGGGGATGAGCAGGCGGTCATCGACCACACGATCGACCAGCAGGCTTCGATCGCCGCGACGGCTTCGCCCGGTTCGCGCGACTTTCCGAGCCCGTTCGACGGCCGAGACATATTTTTGCCGCAGGCGCGCGGCGATGGTCCCCTCGCCGGACGGATCCGACCGGGCGTCCGGCTCGCGTGTGGGCGGATCCTCCTCCAGGGAGTGAACCACCGGCGCGGGCGCCTCCTGCTTGTGTTGCTCCATTTGTTTGCGCATCGGTACCTTCACGGTGGAGAAGCCTTCGTAGGCGGTGCGGCTCACGGCATGATGGATGCGTCGCAGCGCGAACGCAGAGAACGGTATGCCCCCGTCGCCGTCGTACAGCCGGGCCGCCTCGATCAGGCCCAGGCATCCCGCCTGATACAGGTCGTCCCTTTCGCGACTGCGCGTGGGCCGGCGCGGACACGACACATGCCGCCGCAGGTGCCCCTGCACCAAGTGCAGATGCTCCTCCACGAGTTGGGCCTGTTCCTGGTTGAGCGATCCCGATCCCATCAGCACCTCCGCGTGAACGATACCCTAACATAATCCGAACTAATTGTTTATTCAAGCCCTTTTCGCGTCGATGTGGCAAGCCGCCGCGCGACTCGCTGCCCCAACGCCTGCACAACGCGATCAACCCTACGCCGCAAGCGGCACAGGTCGTCCGTTCCCGATTGCGGCCTTGACCTTGCGATGCACGGGGAGCTTTCGTTCTTAATCCGGATAGCGACAACACTGGCGGAAAAGCCGCCAGTCGTACGCCGGCGCGATCCGCGAGCGGGACAGATCGACCGTTGTCTGTCGTGGCCTTGAGGTTTCGACGTTTTTCTTGTTCCTGATTCCAATTTTCAAGGTCTGCAAGCTTGGCGCGCTCCCCTTGGGGTCGCCGCTAAACCAATGTCGCACAGCGCTCCTTGGGCATTGCTTACCGCTTGATGCAATTCGCCACGGCCGACACTGGGCTCTGATCGGCACTTCAGGTTGGAGGGTGTGTCGAGTGGTGCGTGTCGGGAGTGGTTTGGGGGCTGGTCTGAGTGTCGGCGTGGCCGTCGGCGATGTGGTGCCAGGTTTTGTTGAAGAGTTTGGATTCCTCGACCTGGATCATCTTGCGGCGCTCGCGTTCGTAGTCGTGCTCGACCATCATGCGGACCAATTCGTCGAAGCTGACCTTCGGCTGCCAACCGAGTTCCTCGCGGGCGCGGGTGGCGTCGCCCTGGAGCCTGTCCACCTCGGTGGGGCGGTAGTAGCGCGGGTCGATTTCCACGTGATCGCGGTAATCGAGGTCCAGCAGCCCGAAAGCCTGCTCGCAGAACTCGCGCACGCTATGAGTCTCGCCGGTGGCGATGACGTAGTCGCGCGGCTCGTGGTGCTGGAGCATCATCCACATGGCTTCGACGTAATCGCCTGCGAAGCCCCAGTCGCGCCGGGCGTCGAGGTTGCCGAGGTACAGCTTGTCTTCCAAGCCGAGCTTGATGCGGGCCACGCTGCGGCTGATCTTGCGCGTGACGAAGGTCTCGCCGCGCCGCGGCGACTCGTGATTGAACAAGATGCCGTTGGTGGCGAAGATGCCGTAGGCCTCGCGGTAGTTGACGGTCGTCCAATAGGCATAGAGCTTGGCGGCGGCGTAGGGGCTGCGCGGATAAAACGGCGTGTCCTCGTTCTGGGCCGTCTCTTGCACGCCGCCGAACAGCTCGCTGCTCGAGGCTTGGTAGTAGCGGCAGTTGATTCCTTCGGACTTGATGGCTTCGAGGAAGCGCAGCGCGCCCAGCCCGCCGACGTTGGCGGTGTATTCGGGAATGTCGAAGCTGACACGGACGTGGCTCTGGGCGGCGAGGTTGTAGACTTCGTCCGGCTGGACCTCGGCGACGATGCGGGCGATGTTGCTGCTGTCGGTCAAGTCGCCGTAGATGAGGCGCAGGCGGCCCTCTTCGTGCGGATCCTGGAAGAGGTGGTCGATGCGCTTGGTGTTGAACGTGCTGGCCCGGCGGACGATGCCGTAGACGTCGTAGTCTTTGTCCAGCAAAAGCTCCGCCAGGTACGAGCCGTCCTGCCCAGTAATGCCGGAGAGCAGTGCTTTCTTGCGGGCCATGTCCGTCCTTTCGCGTGCAGCGTGAAGAGTCAGGAAGAGTCCGCGGCGCAAAGCTCTCGCTCTTCGAGGTTCGCTCTGTTTTTCATGTACCATTCGTAGGTGGCCTGCAGGCCTTCATCGAGCGTCGTATGTGCCTCGAACCCGAAGCACTTTTTAGCGCGCGAAGTGTCCAGGCAGCGGCGCGGCTGGCCGTTGGGGCGAGAAGTGTCCCAGCGAAGCTCGCCTTCGAACCCGGTCTGCGCGGCGATGCGCTGGGCGAGATCGCGGATGGAAATTTCCCAGCCGGCTCCGAGGTTCACGGGCTCAGCGCCGTCGTACAGCTGAATTGCCTGGACAATGCCTCGTGCGGCGTCATCGACGTATAGGAACTCGCGCGTGGACGAGCCATTGCCCCACAGCGTGATGCTCTGCCGATTCGCAATCTTGGCCTCCACACATTTCCGCAGCATCGCGGGGATGACGTGCGAGGTGGTCAACGAGAAATTGTCTCCCGGACCGTAGAGGTTCACCGGGATGAGGTAGATGGCGTTCAGGCCGTATTGTCGGCGGTAGGCCTGCGACTGAACCAGGAGCAGTTTCTTGGCGAGTCCATACGGTGCGTTGGTCTCTTCAGGATAGCCGTTCCACAGCTCTTCCTCGCGGAAGGGCACGGGCGTGAATTTCGGATAGCTGCACACCGTGCCAATGCACACGAATTTCTCGATTCCCGCTCGCCGGCCGAACTCGATCAGTTGCGTGCCCATGATGGCGTTGTCGTAAAAGAACTCGCCCGGCCGTTCTTGGTTGGCGCCGATCCCGCCGACGGTGGCGGCCAGGTGGATGACGATTTCCGGCCTGAGTTGCTCGTAAAAGCCCCTCACGCCGGCTTCGGTGCGCAGGTCGTAGTCGCGGTGACGCGGGACGCCGATGTGCGTGCAGCCCTCGGCCTGCAAGCGCGCGATGACCGCTCGACCGAGGAAGCCCTCGCCGCCGGTTACCGCAATGCGCTTTGTTGTCAGATCAATTGCCATTTTCGACTACCTGAGCATGATCTTTTGAGGAGCATCTCATTCGTGCGTTCGCGCGGGCTCCCGACAAGTCGGGATTTCATTCCGCCCGCGGCTCCTTGTCTTTCCGGTTCGCCGGACGAATGCGCGGATGCGCTCAATCACGTATTCCGTTTGTTCGGCGGTGACGCCGGGATTGATGCCGATCATCAGGCCGTTGCAGTCGATGTCGTCCGCCACGCGCAGCTTGCTGTAGGCGCGCCACGGAATGTGCTCGAACGCCGGCTGGCGTGCCAGATTGCCGCCGAGCACCGGACGCGTCTCGATCCCGCCTGCCTCGAGGTGGTCGCGCAGGGCGTCACGCGTGAAGGGGGCGTTCTCGCGCAGGACCATCGGGAACGCGAAGGCTGAATGGAAGTGCCCCGGTAGTTCGCGTTGAAGGCGCAGGGCATCTTCACAGTCGGCCAGACCCTCCAGGAGCGTTCGCCGCAGCTCGGCGCGCTGGCGAATGAAATCGGGCATCTGGCGAAGTTGCACGAGCCCGATGGCGGCATTGAGTTCCATCGGGCGCAGGTTGTAACCGGGCGTGACGAACAGCCAGCGATCGTCGCGCTGGCCAAAGAGCCTGGCCAGGTGGTCGCGGTCGCTGCGCTGCCGCAGCCAGCCGTGCGAGCGGGCGGACAGCAGGAAGTTGGACCATTTCTCATCTTCGCGAACGGAGATCATGCCGCCCTCGATGGTCGTCATGTGATGCGAGAAATAGAAGCTGAACGTGCTCATCTCGCCGAACGTGCCGACGGGTTGATCTCCGACCCGGGCGCCGTGCGCTTCGCAGCAATCCTCGATGACGTGCAGATTGTGCTCGTCGGCGATGCGCATCATTTCGGTCATGTCGCAGGGATTGCCGAGCAAGTGTACCGGCATGATAGCCCGCGTTTTCGGCGTGATCGCGTGCCGGACGGCATGGGGCGTCATGTTGAGCGTGTCGGCGTCGACGTCCACCAGTACGGGGATGCACCCGACCTGCACGATGGGAAACACGGTGGTCGGCCAAGTGACGGCGGGCACGATGACTTCGTCGCCGGGCCTCAGGCCGGTCTTCCAGATCGGCGAAGCCAGCGCCGACATCGCCAGCAGATTGGCAGACGAGCCCGAGTTGACCATCACCGAATGTTCGACTCCGAGGAATCGGCTCCATGCCTGTTCGAACTCCGCGACGCACTGTCCCATGGTGATGCGCCCACTAAGCAGCACATCCAGAACGGCAATGGTCTCATCCGCGCCGATGGTGTTGCTGGTCAGCGGCCAGCGACAGTCGGAGGCGGCCGGTCGCGCCGTTTGGAAGTACGCTCGAATTTGTTCCGTGATGGCGGCCTGGATGTCATCCGGAGTGGTGTGCATGAAGTTCAATCCCTGAGCGAACGCGGAAGATTCCGAAAGCTTATCGGGCTTGCTGTAGTTGTCGGCAAAAAGAGGGGCCGTGATTTGTTTGAGCTTTGAATTCGACCTTGAGAATTAGATTCGGTGCAGGTTGAGTGGTGGTCCGATAACATCGGTTCTCGTAGTTCATTCGGCGGCCATCTGGGGCAGCGGTGAATCATCGACGGGCTCTATTCATGAGGCGGCATCTGCTAAACGACCAAGTCAGTTCGAGAGACGCTGCCGTTGGTCCCGGCGCGCCGGGATTTGGCAGACCGATCGGGACGGGAGGTTCTTTGCGACAGGTCTCATCGTCCGGAAGGTGGGCGCTTCTCATTCACTCAAGCGTTGCGGGTCTGTTCGAATCACAGTTTGAGCTTGCGGAACGCGAGGCAGCACATCTTGAGCAGCATCCAGCCGTCGCGGAAGCGGTTGATCTTGATCTCGCCGTAGGAGCGCGGTTGGTAGCGGATAGGAATCTCGACGATCTTGAGGTTCAGCTTGGCCGCCCCGAAGAGCAGGTCGAAATCGCCGAAGGGGTCGAACTCGCCGAAGTAGTCGCGGTTGGCGGCGATCAGCGCGTAGTCGTCACGGTGCAGCACCTTCGTGCCGCAGAGCGTGTCTTTGAGACGCTGTTCCAGCAGCCAACTGAAAATCGCCGCGAAGGTCTTGTTGGCGATGTGGTTCAGGAAGCGCATGGACTGCTCTTCAAGCGGGTACACCAGGCGGCTCCCGTTGATGAACTCGCCGCGACCACACACCAGCGCGTCAAAGAATTTGGGCATATCTTCCGGCGGCACGGTCAGGTCCGAATCGAGGATGATCAGCACGTCGCCCTCAGCATGTGCGAAGGCCTTGCGCACGGCGTCGCCCTTGCCCTTGCCGTCCTGCTGGAAGTACTTGATGTCGTGATCGGGGTACTTCTCGATGACGCGCTGGATTTCTTCGATGGTGCCGTCGGTGGATTGGCCGTCGACGAAGATGAACTCGGTGTGCTTGCCCATCGCCGGCGTACGCTTGATGGCGTTTTCGATGTTGCCCTTCTCGTTCTTGGTTGGGATGACCACGGTGCAGGTCACATCCTTCGGATCCAGGGGCGCCGGTTTCGGCATGGCGACTACGAACGTCGTCATGCACAGGTGATTGATGCCCGGCAGCACGCCCAGGAACCGATTGCAGAAGTGCGACAGCAGCGGTACGTACTTCGGCAGGAGCGTACGCAACTGCTTGCGGACGACGCGATAGTCGCACATTTCGAGCAGGTTGTGCATGTCCGCGAAACTGAGCCAGTTCTGCAGCGGCATCGGACGACGCAGGCCCAGATGTTGCGCCAGGCGCAGCACGGGCTCCCAGGCGTCGTTGTAGTGCGTGATCAAGAGCTTGGTCTTCGCGTGGCACATACGCTGGATTTGTTGCAAGACCTGCTGGATGTCATCGACTTCGCCCAGCAGGTTGCTGAGGATGACGTAATCGAACTGTTGATCGATCTCGAAGTCATGCCCGTCCGCCTGATGGAACGTCAATCCCGGATGCCGCTTGGAAGCGTACTCGATGATGCTGCCGTTGGTGTCGATGCCCACGCCGACTTTCGGCTGTACCGCCGCGAGCAGATCGCCGTCGCCGCTGCCGATCTCCAGAACTCGGGCGCCGGCCGGAATGTTCAACTGGAAGAGTTGCTTCAGGCCGGCATAGTAGTACCGATTGCGGTTCTTCCACTTGAGATAATCGGCTACGGAATGCCGGCCGACCGTATCGCTCGATCGCAACTCGCGTGTTCGAGTTGCCGGTCTGCGGGTCGTCGGTCTGCGGTTGGCCACCAGGGGCATGATGATGTTCCTGCTCGGGGTCTGTTCGCCGGCGTGTTCTCGTATCGCCAGGCCGGCGCGTCTTTCAGTTCCTTCGGTGGATTCGTGCGCGTGGTTCAGCAAAGACCGAAGACCTCGGTCGGAACCGAGCGCGGACGCTGTAGGGTTGTTCCGGCGAGACCACTCGGCCGCATCGACGTCCGATAATCGTGGGCTTCAGCGAAATGTGACGGTTTCTGCTGTTTCGCTGATGCGGATCCGCCGCGGCGGCAACTGCACAAAAGTGGGCGAGCCCATGAACCGATCTCAAATGTTGTGCGGCGGTGATTCAATGGATTGCTGCGCCCGCCATTGATCCGATGAGCCTCCAGCCGTGGGAGCCTGGTCATCGACCGCGGCACATCGGATCGGCCACGGATGCAAGCCGACCTCAAGAAAGGATGGTCAGTCCCGTGGCGGTCGGTCCGCCACGGCAGAACCGTGCTTCGATTGACATGGCGTTCGACTACTGCAAAACCGTGCGTTTTTTCTTGCCCAAAGCCTCAGAAGTCACGAAAGGCGAATCGATGAAACCAATAGTGCCGCCAGCAACGGATTCCTCTGAAGTCGATGAGGCGGGCCACGGTTCAGCCCGGTCCACAAGCGGTACCGACGGAGTAGTGGACGTGCCTCCCGATTTGCTGCAAGCGTCGTTGACGCTGGAGGGTCGCGCCGGATCGGAGCGCGACTACTTCGACGAACTGGTCGAAGCGACCGGCGAGAGTTGGTGGGGCCATGGTACCCGCGCCGGGAAACACCGCCTGGCCAGACGCGGGCAGATCGTTGCAGCGTGCCTGCCGCTCGGGCCGGGCTATTCAGTACTGGAGATCGGCGCGGGCGCCGGAGCCTTGACGCTCGCCGTGTTGGCGGCCGGCCCCGCGGCCAGATTGACTGTGACCGACGTGTCACCGCGTTCACTGGAGGCGCTGAAGCAACGAGCCGCGCAGTATGCGAACCTGCAATACGAAGTGCAGGATGGCGTCGCACTCACTTACGCCGACCGCTCTTTCGACGCCGTCATTGGGAATTCGATTCTTCATCATCTTTCACCGCAGCGCTGTCTCGGAGAGCTATTCCGCGTTCTGCGGCCGGGCGGGTCGCTGTTGTTCTTTGAGCCGAATCAATTGAACCCGCAGGTGGCGTTCGAGAAAACGCTCGGCCGATTGCTGATGGCCAAAGCAATCGAGGTCTCTCCGACTGAGCGGACTTTTTCACGCTGGACCTACGCACGTTATTTGCGCGACTCCGGGTTTGGCTCCGTGCGTGTCAAGCCGTTCGACTTCGTACACCCCATCACGCCTCGGATGGCTGTTGGGCTGGTCGATGCACTGGGGCGGTTTGTCGAGCATGTACCGGTACTCCGTGAAATCTCGGGCTCGCTGTTACTCCAGGCCAAGCGCCCAGAATAGGGCTTACGTTTATGGCGTATCCATCGCAGGCGACGACGCAAGTGACATGATCGCAGAATCGATGACGACGGGTGTAGTATCGGGGGCAGGCGTCGCACAATGATCACACCACCAAGCGGCGAGAATAAGTGGAACACCTACCAGGGCAGGGCGACAGAATGTGTCATCATCCTACCGGTGGTGTTGCTGGCATTGTGGGTCCGTCTGCGCACGCTCGATTCGGCGAGTCTGTGGTGCGATGAAATCGGCCAGGTCGCCGGCTACTACTTCGACGGCTACAAGCAAGTCATGTATTGGGCAGCACGCTTTGCGCAACCGCCGCTGGACTATTGGATCGGCTGGTCGGTGTACAAGTTTGCGCAGGGCGAGTTCGCCGCCCGGCTGCCGGCGGCGATCTTCGGTACGCTGACCGTGCTGATCGCATACGTGCTCGCCCGCCGCATGGTTGGGCGTGGGGCGGCTTCGCTGATCGCCATCGGGCTGGCGACCTCACCACACATGATCCATTACAGCCAGGAGGCCAGGCCGTATGCGATCTTCTGGTTTGCGCTGATGCTGTCCGTCTGGCTGCTGGCCCGGGCATGGGAGCGCAATCGCCTGCGCGACTGGGCGGTGTTCCTGCCCGCGATCGGTTGCTGTCTGCTGACGCGCTCATTGGGTCCACTGATGATGACCACAGGAATGGGTGTCTGGGCGCTGGCGGATCTGGCCCGAAGGTTCCGAACCGAGCGGCAGGATTTTTTCCGCAACTTCTTCCAGCATCACGGCACACGGCTGTCGATCTGCCTTTTGATCGCCTGGGCGCCGGCGTTGTACATCCTGCAATACATCCTGCACCGCAGCCGTAAGTTTGCCTATCTCGCGCGGGATGCGGGTGAGGCGTTTGACTGGCGGGGCAATATGGCCGCCATCGGCCAGGCGCTGCAGGCCGTCGCAACCAGCGCCATGCCGATTGCCTTAGTGCTCGTGCCGCTGGGTGTTGTCGGTTTGGTGTGGTACCTGCTGCGTCGATCCAGCGCTCACCCTACGCCGCAGCGAGTGATTGTGGTGCCCGTCCTGATCGGGTTCGGCGTGCATGCCATTGTGTACGCCTTCATGGTCGACGACACCGTGCCCAAGTACGCATACTGGGGCTACTCGCTGCCGTTCATTTATCTGGGCGCCGGCTACGCAGTTGAGCGCCTCACGAGCTGGCTGCGGCAGCGGTTGTCTATTCCAATCGTTGTGAAGGGCGTGTGGTTGGCAACTGCGGTCGTGCTGCTTTTCCAATTGCGGATTGATCATACCACGGCGATCGTCCACAAACCCGACTGGCGAGCGGCGTGCGAGGCGATCGGTGCCAAGGTCAATCCAAAGCGCGACGTGGTGTTTGCCGCAGAAGCCCAGCTCTACGGCACAGCCGGCATGGTCTTTCGCGTCAGCCCGCACTATTGGGAAACGGACGAGCACTTGGTCAACGTGCTCCGCGAGCAAGACAAGCTGTACAACGGCGGCCGGCCCATTCTGGACCGCCGAAGTTGCCGCGTGGCGCTGATGCTGCGCTGCGATCCCGACCTGGACGGCGAGTTGCTGAGGCAGCGGATGTCCAAGACCAGCCGGTTGACGTTCTCAGTTCGCGACTTTCATCAGTTCCTCGTTTTGATCAGTCGGGCGCGCTTCGAGACCGCCGACGCCGGCCTGCTCGCACTGGCAGACGCCGTGGAGCAAATGCTGGGCGACGATCATCGCGATCTCGGCGTCCACCTACAAATGGCTCGGGCCTGGGTGCTCGCCAAACACGGCGACCTCGAGCAGGCCGCCGTAACCTACGCACGTGCCAGAAAGCAGGTCTTGCCGCAGCACCTGTCCGGCTTCGACGGGGTCTACGAAGAACTGTCAAACCTCATCGACGCATCCCTGCAGATCCCCGTTCGCCTCACCGCCGCACCTAGTTCGAGGCGCGGAGCGCCTCTCTCGAACGCCGGCGTTGTAGCTTCTCCGCGGTGACGAAGTTGTCGGAATGGTGACTGACGACCGGCGAGAGAAAACATTGCTCAGGATTCGTCGCCGGCGGTTGATTCGGTGGGGTGGCCCTTGCGGACCCACTCATTGAGCCCGCCTTTCATGCTGCGGACGTTGCGGTAGCCCAGTGATTTCATGTACAGCACCGTGCCCTTAGAGAACTTGCCGATGCCGCAGAGCATCACGATCGGCGCATCGCGGTCGCCGGGCAATTCCGCGACGCGCTCTGCCAACGCGTCCTCCGGAATGTTGATGGAGCCGGCGAGGTGGTTCTTGGCGTAGTAGTCCGGCGGGCGGATATCGACCAGCAGCGGCTTGTCCGGCTCTTGCAGCGCGCGATTGAGATCATCGACTTTGATCGTGTCGTATTTGTTCTTGAGGTTCTCCATCATCGCGGCGAGCACTTGGTCGCCGGCACTGGGTTCCGCGCTGTCACCTTTGTCGCTCGGCGGGCAAATGTAGGGGAAGTGCCGCTGGATCGAGGATGCGTATTTGAAAATGTTGTCCGGAAAGATGACGACTGCGATGGTACCCGGCTCATCGGGGATCATCCGCAGAGCGCCGACCAGCGCCATGCCGGAACTCGGCCCGGCGATGATGCTGTCCTCGCGGTTGAGCCGCAGGCACATGTCGAACGACTCGCGGTTCGTTACTTCGATGGTCTGGTCGTATTCGTCGGGGCGGTAGAGTTCCGTTTGGGCGAGTTGCCGGAGGCCTCGCACGCCGGGGATATCGTGGCCTTCTTCCGGATAGACGCCCATCACTTTGATATCGCGCGACTGTTCTTTGAGAAACTTTCCCGTGCCGTTGATGGTGCCGCAGGTGCCGAGGCCGGCGACGAAGTGCGTGATCTTGCCTTCGGTCTGCTTCCAAATCTCCGGGCCGGTGGTGCGGTAATGGCTGCCCGGGTTGGCTTCGTTGCGGTATTGATTCAGCATGACGTAATCGGGCTGGGTCTTGGCGGTCTCCATTGCGGAGGCGATCGCTCCCTCGGGAGCGCCCGGCGCAGGGCACAGCGTGTCGTCCATCTCCACGACGTCGCTGCCGAAGAAACGCAGCACGGTTCGCTTCTCCAGCGGGATAGCCGACGAGAGCGGCGTCCGCAGTCCATAGCCCTTGATATTGCCGATCATCGCCAGCCCGAAGCCTGTATTACCCGAGGTCGGCTCGACCAGTTTCTTCCCAGCGGTGAGCGTGCCGCTTTCCTCCGCATCGCGGATCATGTTTGCGGCGATGCGGTCCTTGACGGCGCCAAAAGGGTTATACCACTCCAGCTTGACGAAGACCCGGGCGTGCTCGAACGGCACGACTCGGTTGAGCCGCACCAGCGGCGTCGGGTTCTCTTCGCTGGGAAGAAGCCCGATAATCGATTCATAAACGCGAAGAGTGTGGTCGTTCTTCATGGCCTGCGCTAATATACCTTAAATGCCGGACGAATCCTATCGACTACATCTCTATCTGTCGGCGCGGGCCGATAATGGATTGCGTTGGCCGGAGCAGTTTTCTACAATAAGAATAGTCCATTTCGTTGGAGCATCACCGGGCCGGAGGAACTCAAATGAAAGTCAGCAATAAGCTCTGGAGGGAGCGGCTCGTGGGCCGACTCCCCGAAAACCTCGCGGAGGAGATTGACAAATTCGAGTCGGAGATCGAGCTGCGCCGCCAGGGCAAGCTGGACGAGAAGATTTTCGCCGAGACGCGGCTCCGCCGCGGCGCCTACGGCCAGCGCTACGACAACGGCCAGCGCCATGACGGGCGGGAATCGCGCAGGCTAGCCTACCCCGAAGGCAATCCGACCAAAGGCCCCAACACTCTGTGGGACGCGCCGGGGATGCTGCGAATCAAAATCCCTTACGGCGGGATGAACCCGGAGCAGCTCGAAGCGATGGCGGAACTGGCCGAGGAGTACTCCGACGGAATCTCCCACGTCACCACCCGTCAGGACTTCCAACTGCACTTCATCCACCTCGACGACGTCACGACGCTCATGCGCCGCTTGGCCGCCGTGGGCATCACAACTCGGGAGGCTTGCGGCAACAGTGTCCGCAACGTGACTACCTGCCCCTATGCGGGCGTCTGTCCGGATGAAGTCTTCGACGTTACGCCCTACGCTCGCGTGCTTTCGCGCTTTCTGCTGGGTCACCCGGACGTGCAAAACTTCGGTCGCAAGTTTAAGCCCACATTCAGCGGCTGCGCGCAACATGCCTGCGGCCTGACCGCAATGCACGACATTGGATACACAGCCGTGAAGCGCGTGGTGGATGGCAAAGAGGAGCAGGGCTTTCGGTTCGTGGTGGGCGGCGGACTCGGTGCCGTGCCGCAGCAGGCCAAGGTCTTCGACGAGTTTCTGCCTACCGAGGAACTCCTGCCGATGGCGCAAGCAGTCGCGCGGGTCTACGCGCAGCACGGTGAGAAGAAGAACCGCAACAAAGCGCGCATCAAGTTCCTCATCCGCAAGTGGGGCATTGATAAGTTCCGGGCCGAGGTGCTCCAGGAGCGGCAGAAGCTCAAGGACGATCCGCGCTGGAAAGAGTACCTCGACGGGATCGACGAGGACGACGAGACACCACTCAATCCGCCGGGTGAATTGCCCGCCGTCAACGGCAACGAGCGTTACGCGCGGTGGCTGAAGACCAACATTCGTGAGCAGCGCCAAGAAGGGTACGTCACGGCGACGGTCGCGCTGCCCCTCGGTGACATCACCGCCGATCAGCTTCGCCCTCTGGCCGACATCGTTCGGCGGTTCACGAACGGTACGATCCGTACGACGGTCGAACAGAACTTCGTGATACGTTGGGTGAGCAAGGCCGACGTTCCCGCGCTTTTTGACGCCCTCGACGCGGCGGGGCTCGGGCGAGCAGGCGCCTGCAACATTCTGGACATCGTGGCTTGCCCCGGCACCGACACTTGCAAGCTGGGCATTTCGTCGTCGCGCGGGTTGGCCACCGAACTGATGACGCGCCTGGCTGAGAAGAGTTTCCAAATGGATCAGGCCGTCCAGGACCTGCACATCAAGATCAGCGGCTGCTTCAACAGTTGCGGGCAGCACCACGTGGCCGACATTGGGTTTTACGGCGTGACCCGCATCATCAATGGCTATCAGGTGCCTCATTTTCAAGTCGTCCTCGGCGGACAGTGGGAAGAAAATGCGGGTTCGTATGGACTCCCGATCATGGCCATTCCCTCGAAGCGGATCCCCGACACTCTGGAGCGCATCACGGACTTCTATCTGCGCATGCGGCAGAAGGACGAACGGTTCTCGAAGTTCGTCAGTCGCATCGGCAAGGCCCAGATTCGACAGGTGCTCGACGACCTCACGGGCAACGCGCCGCAGCACGATGCAGATCCCTCGTTCTACACGGACTGGTCCGACCCGCGGGAATACAGTACCGGCGACATCGGCAAGGGCGAGTGCGCCGGCGAGGTGGTCACCGCGTTCCAGTTCGCGATTACCGAGGCGGAGCGCAGGGTCTTCGAGTCGCAACTGTTTCTCGAAGCCGGCAACGTGCAGCAGGCCGGCGTTGAAGCCTATGGCGCCATGATCAAGGCGGCCAAGGCCCTGGTGCAGATGCGGTACGACGACGTGTCCAATGATCCGGACGAAGTTGTCGATGAGTTCCGCGAGCGCTATTACGATACGAAGATATTCTTCGACCCTTATGCGGGCGGAAAGTTCGCCAACTACCTCTTCGCCGTCCACGCCCGAGCGGAGGCGCCGTTCACCGCGGAGTCGGCAGGGCACACGATCGAAGAGGCACAGTTGTTCATTGAAGCCGTCCATAGCTGCTACAACCGCATGCGTATGGAGTCTGTCTCGCTGACCGACGAACAGCCGCAAGGTCCGGCCTGATTCGCGTGGCGGACGACCCTTGTGCCGGCCGACAATTGGGTTATTTGAGACTTTTGAACGATGGAACTTCAACACGTCAACGTGAAGATCTATGTGGACGGCGATCTGGCGATTGATCCTGCCAAGTTCATCGATGTGTTTCACGAGTGGATTCGCGAGCACACGCTGGACGAGCTGCTTATTGATGTAGCCGACTATCGCCACGTGCCCGCCGGGCCCGGCGTGATGCTCATTGGCCACGAAGCGGACTACAGCATGGACAACGCCGGGGATCGCTGGGGCCTGCGCTACAACCGCAAGGCGGCTGTGGACGGCAGCAACGATGATCGCCTCCGCCAAGCGCTGCGCTGCGCCGCTCGCGCCTGCCAGCTTCTGGAAGAGCACTTCAACGGCCCGGAGCCGTTGCGATTTAGCCGCCGGGAGTTCGAGTTGTTCATCAATGATCGCGCCCTCGCGCCCAACACGCCCGAGACCCTCGCGGCCTGCCGGCCGATGCTGGAATCCTTCCTGGCGAGCGCGCTCGGCCACGACGATTTCAGCCTCGAACCGCGCACCGACCCGCGCAGCCTCTTCGGCGTGGCCGTCACCGCGGCGCGCCCCTTCGACCTGACGGCAATCCTCGAAACGCTCGCCCCGTAACGCCTGAACCGCCCGGCTACCGATTATTGATGTTTGAATAGCTTGCTAAATCGGCGTGATTGGGAAAACGGGCGAATCTGTCCTGCATGAGGCCTCGCGCAGGCTAAAGCCAGCGGCTCCTTGTTTGGCTCGCCATTCAAACATCAATAGCAAGACGATCATCGAAAGTGCGGCGAACAGTGATCCCTCCGGGTGTGGCGCGACGTTACGGTTATGGGCCGGCCGCACAGTTGTGGGCAGCCGGCCCGGTCCGGCAATTGCGTGTCGCCCATCATTGTCGTATCCTCTGCGTGAAGTCGGACGGGACGAAATATCAAATTCCCATCTTGGTTATTTGTCACGCTGACGGTCTTCGACCCTGAGGCTCAGTCATGTAGGAAGACAGCATTGTCCCTCCAAACCGGCACACATCTGGGCGGATATGAAATTCTATCGCTGCTCGGCGCAGGCGGCATGGGGGAGGTTTACCGTGCGCGGGATTCCAAGCTGGACCGTGATGTCGCCATCAAGGTTCTGCCGGATGCTTTCGCGCGGGACCAAGAGCGCCTGCTGCGCTTCGAGCGAGAGGCCAAGCTGCTGGCCTCTTTGAACCATCCCCACATCGCCGCCATTTACGGCTTCGAGGAGTCCGGCGGAAAACGATTCCTGGTGTTGGAATTCGTCGAAGGTGACACGCTGGGAGGCCGCTTGAAGAATGGCCCCTTGCCGGTTGAGGAGGCGCTGGAGGTGGCCAAACAGATGGCCGAAGCGCTGGAAGCGGCTCACGAGAAAGGGATCATCCACCGCGACCTTAAACCAGCCAACGTCATGGTCACGCCCGGCGGAACTGTCAAGGTGCTCGACTTTGGGCTGGCCCGGGCTATGGCGGACGATTCAGGGAGCACCGCCATCGTGCCTGATTCCCCGACGATCACGGCCGACTACACCAAGCCGGGAGTCGTCCTCGGCACCGCACCGTACATGAGCCCCGAACAGGCACGCGGTAGACCGCTCGACAAGCGCACCGATATTTGGTCTTTCGGCGTGATCCTGTATGAATGTCTGACCGGCTCAATGCTTTTTCACGGCGAAACCGCGACCGACTCGATGGGCGCCATCATGCACCGCGAGCCGGACTGGACCGCGCTGCCTGCCGAAACACCTCCGACGGTTCGACTGCTCCTCCGCCGGTGCCTGGCCAAAGATCGCCGGCGCCGGTTGCAGGCGATCGGCGATGCCCGGCTGGAACTGGAAGAGGCGGGAAACGCCGAGGAGTTGCTCGACGCACACGCGGTGCAGGGGCGGCCGAGTCGCCGCATCGCGGCTGCGCTGCCCTGGATGTTCTGCTGTGTGCTTGCGGTTGTCGTGTTCATCATTCTGGCGCGCCGGGGCGAGCAGCAAGCACCGTCGGTCGCCAGCAGCATCAAGAAATCAGTGCTCACAGTTCCCCCGGACACGAGTATCAATTGGCGCGGCGCGCAAGACACATGGAGCACGGTCGGCTTTTCACAACTGCTCGCGATATCACGCGATGGTCGACGGATCATTCAAACCGTACAAGAGGGCGGGCGCACGAGCCTTTATCTCAAGGATGAAGGGGAATTCGTTCCCAGTAAGGTGCCGGGGACCGAGGACTCCCGAGGCGCGTTCTTCTCGGCGGACGGCCTGTGGGTTGGATTCCTGACGGAGAGTCTTATCCAGAAGGTACGCCTGCCCGGCGGAACACCTCAGCCCATCTGCGAGGTCGACTCTGCGGCCTTCGACGCAACCTGGCTGGACGATGGCACGATCATCTATTCCACGGATCACGGATTGCGTCGGGTTTCCTCGGATGGCGGCGAGTCGCAAGTGTTGACTACACTCGACATCGATGCGGGCGTGTGGGGACACCACTTTCCCCATGTCATCGCCGGCAGCCAGTCCCTCATCTTCACGGTAACGTCCGAGACAGGCCAGCACGCGGCGCTGCTGTCGCTCGCTGACGGCAGTTGGGAAATACTCAAGCGGCATGCCACCGATGCGCGGTACGTCGAGGGCGGATACTTGGTCTTCGCCCGCAATGGCGAACTGCTCGCCGCGCCGTATGATCCGGCCGACCCGATGACGGTGGGGACCGAGGCGTCGATCGTGCTGGGTGTGCACACAACCCCGGGCCAGGGCGGCGCGGTGGTTCACCTTTTCGCCACTTCCCAAACCGGTGTGCTGGTGTACGCACCTCAGGTCGATCCTCCTGAGCCGGATGCGCTGGTCTGGGTTGATCACGAGGGCAATGAGGAAGAGATCGTCCGGAGGGCCGGGTACTGGTTTCATCAACGGTTGTCACCGAACGGTGAGCGGATTCTCTTCAACAGCTTTACAAGCGAAGGAATGCTCGATCTTTACATCTACGACTTCCAGCGTGATCAAATCAATCGCTTGACGAGCAGCGGTAACACCTACGATGCAGAATGGAGTCCCGACGGCCGGACCGTGTGCTTTAACGCGCTCGACAGGCTGGGTCGATCGACCTATCTGATTCCCACGGACTTCAGCGGTCCGGCGCACAAGATCATAGGCGGCTCGGATTCCCGCCCGCACTTTTGCCAGTGGTCGCACGACGGGTCGACGCTCGTCTTTTTCGATCGCTCCAAGCGAGGTGGAATCTGGACGACGAGTCCGGGCGGAGGGGAGCAGATGCGCGAATTGATGAACTCCCCATTGGGCGAAGGTTGGGCCCAGATCTCCCCAGACGGCAGCCTAATCGCCCACGGTTCGCGCTGTCTCACTCGGCAGCGCGGGCCGCTTTGCGGCCCGTGGCAACGTGCTACGGAC
>JACZTW010000029.1 GCA_022573485.1 Planctomycetota bacterium | reverse complement strand
ACAAAGATATTGAGCGTGGCAATCAACGCAACCATGAACATCGACGTTTGAGCCAGCAACGAGGGTGCCACGAAGATGGCTGTGCCCGTGATCATGCCGATGGTGGCCAGGCCGAAGCCGTAGTGCCAGCCGAACGTCTCACCGATGTAGCCACACAACAGCGGCGACATGGCGGCCCCGAGGTTGATGCCCATATAGAAGAGGGTGAAACCGCCGTCGCGCTTGTGGCTGCCTTCGGGATAGAGCGCTCCAACCATCGCAGAGATGTTCGGCTTGAAGAAGCCGTTGCCCAGGATCAGCAAGGCCAGCGCCGAGTAAAACGCCAAACTGTTTTCGATGGTCATCATGAGGTGGCCCGCTGCCATCAGCAGGCCGCCGAGCACCACCGCCCGCCGGGCCCCCAGAAGCCGATCCGCCAACATGCCACCGAAGAACGGCGTCATGTACACGAGCGCGGTGTAGGCGCCATAGACCGTGTAGGCTTCGCCGTCGCCGTACTTCAGGAACCCTTTGATCATGTAGAAGACGAGCAGGGCGCGCATGCCGTAGAAGCTGAAGCGCTCCCACATTTCGGCGAAGAAGAGGGTGAACAGGCCGGTCGGGTGACCGATCAGAGTTGGCTGGCCCTCAAGATCATGGGCGTCTGCCAAGGGGTATCCTCCACAGTGCTAACCAGGATTTGCAAACACGAATTCGCGATTGCGTGGGCGAGAACAAGCCATGCGGGGCGGGCGCCCGCCCCGCGCCGCGATTAACATGGGCTACAACTGTCTCACAAAGACGGGGCAGCGTCAAGAATGCCCGGCGGCGAGGCGAGAGAGGCAGAAAAAGCAGCGCTGCGGACCCATCAGAGCCGCGAGCGCAAGCGACCGGTCGCGGACCCCGCGCTGGCGCTTGGGGCTCTGAGGGGCGCCCCACGATCACGAGCGGTCATTGGGCTTGAGTAACGCCCCGTGGAAGCGATAAGATGAAATGAGCGGGCGAGATCGCGGCTTTGGAGGACGCTTACACGTTGGCGGTCGGCATGTCGATTGGCGATGCAGCAAATCAATCACTGGCGGATTTGGATACCGGAGATGCGCGCGCGGTTACGCAATCACTGCCGGTGCTGTATTCAGAACTGCGGCGCCTGGCAGACCAGCTCTTGGTGAACGAGCGTCGAGGCCACACGCTTCAACCGACCGCTCTGGTCCACGAAGCGCTGCTGAAACTGCTCGGCCGACCCGGCTTGCGGCTTGACAACCTGCCCGAGTTCTTCGGCTTGGCGGCGCGGGCTATGCGGCAGGCCCTGGTAGATTCCGTCCGGCGATTCAGGGCGGCCAAACGGGGCGGCGGGCGGCGCGTCTATTCGCTCGACCAAGTCAGCACGGTTTTCACGGAGCCGAACGTCGATCTTGTGGCACTCGATGAAGCGCTGAAGCGGCTGGCGGAATTCGACCCGCGCCAGGGCGCGATCGTGGAGCTGCGTTTCTTCGGCGGGCTGACCATCGAGCAGACTGCTCAGGTTCTGGACATTTCCGCCACAACCGTCAAGCGCGAATGGCAGTCGGCGCGGGCCTGGCTCTTCGGCGAACTCAGACCGAGTCAAAGCGAATCACGTTGAGGTCGATCGTCATGGATGCGACACGCTGGGCGAAGATCAAACATTTGTTTCACGACGCGATCGACAAGCAGCCGGGCGAGCGGACCGATTTTCTGGCGGCCGCCTGCGACGGCGACACCACGCTGATGGCCGATGTCAAGTCGTTGTTGGCTTCGCACACCCACGCCGGCGATTTCATCGAGCGCTCGATGTACGACATCGTCATCGGCGCTGACCTCGCTCGGAGCGTGCCTGCCGACGGCAAAGAAGATCCCGCCGGGCAAGCGCATGCTGAACTGGCTCGGCTGACCACGGATTACGAGCTGATCCGCACCTGCGGGCAGGGGGCGTTCGGTGTGGTATGGATCGTGCGCGATCGGGCCGGCGCTTTTCGGGCAATGAAGGTCGTCGAGTTCGGCCTGCTGACCGGCGATGTCATCCCGAAGCGGGAGATCCAGGCTCTGGAGCACTACTGCCGCAATGTGCCGGATCACCCCAACCTGGCCCAGATTTACCACATTGGTCGAAATGAGCGTTGGCTGTATTACACGATGGAGCTGGCCGACGATCTGCACACCGGCCGCACGGTCCGCAAGAACCTGCCGGCGGACTACGAGCCAATGACGCTGCTCGACATCTTGCGAAGGGGGCGGCTGAGCGTTGACACGGCCGTGGAAATTGCACTGCGGCTGCTCAGCGGTGTGTCCTGCCTGCACCGGGCGGGCCTGGTCCATCGCGACGTCAAGCCGGCGAACATCATCTTCGTCAACCGCGAAGTCAAGCTGACGGATTTCTCACTGCTGAGCGTCCATCAGAGCCAAATGAGCAAAGCCGGCACGCCGCGCTATATGCCTCCGGACGATTGCATGGACGCGACGGCCGACACTTATGCGCTGGGCAAAATCCTGTACGAACTGATCAGCGGCGGCAAGCTGGCCACTTTTCCACGGCTGCCGCGCGAGGAACAGATCAGCTCGTCGATGGTCGATCTGGAAAAGCTCGATACGTTCCTGGATACATCGTGCGCCAGCAACGCCGAGCGGCGGTTCGCAACTGCGGCGGACATGCGTGCCGCCCTGCTGGACTGCCGTTATCCGCTGCACGATTCGCTGCTGCTGGAACTGGCCGACGACGAAGTGGCCGGCGGCTCGAACGACCCCGCTCATCCGCTCCGTGAATTGCAGCAGGTCGTCAGCCGATCCGGCGATTCCGATGCCGAGGGCTCGGCTTCCTTGGATTCCGGATCCGCCACGTCGTTAAAGAGCACATTCTCCCGCGCCTCTACGGATCGAAGCCGGTCGCGGGGAGACAGTGATACCGACGCGGTCTGGCAGGTTTTCGACCGCGTCGTCAAGGTCATTCCGTGGCTGGTGATTCTGATCTTGGGGTACTATTTGATCTACCGTCTGACCTCGCCGTGATATCAGTGCCATGCTGAAGCGCGCCGGTGATCAGAAGCGAATCACCGTGTCTTCGGCTGCGGCGACCGTCCGGAGCATTCTGACGTAGCTCTGGGTGATGGTCTTGGCGGCGTCGAAGCCCAGTTCGGATTTGGTGTTCTTGACCGCCTGTTCGGTGGGGCCTTCGATTTCGACGAACGTGCCCAGCAGCGGCACTTCGTCAAGCTCGATTCGGCAATCCCCCAGTTGCCAGCTCTCGCGGATCTTCTCGAAAGTGATGAACGGCTCGAAGCCCAACGCTTCGAAGATTCGCGCCGCGGCTTCGGCGTCATCCACGGCGACGTTGATCTCGGATCGCACCTTCAAATCGGACGGCTGGACGGAGCCTTTGAAGGTGATGCTGGAGGAGCCCGGATCGCCGTCGAGCACTTCAATCTGCCGCACACGCAGCCCACAGCCGGCTTTGCGCAGCGTTTTCTTCCTGTCGAGAATGCGATTGGTCTCGCGGGCCTTGCCGAGGTACACGGCGCCCAACTCCTTCAGCCGCGCCCGTACAGCATCGTGCGAATCGACCTTGATCTTGGCTTCGATTTCCAGGTCCATGAACTTGGTGCTTCAAAAGAGGATTTACCGCAGAGATCGCAGAGGTCGCAGAGAGAAGAAGTTGTTTTTTTCTATCCGATCTTCCTCTGCGCCCTCTGCGATCTCTGCGGTTAGTCAATTCGCCACGATGTTGACCAGCTTGCCGGGCACGACGATCACTTTGCGGACCGTCTTGCCTTCGAGCAACTTCTTGATGGTTTCGTCGGCCAGCGCGGCGGTTTCCATGGTCTTTTGGTCCGCGTCAGCCGGCAGTCTAATCCGTGCTCGCACCTTGCCCTTGATCTGCACCGGCACCTCGATTTCGGTGTCTTTGGCGAGTTCTGGATCGTACGTCGGCCAAGGCTCGTAAGCGAGCGTCTCACTATGTCCCAACCGCTGCCATAGCTCTTCGCAAATGTGCGGCGCGAACGGCGCCAAGACCAACACAAACTGTTCCAGCAGCTTCTTCGAGCGCACCTTGGCAGAGGTCAATGCGTTGGTCAGGGCAATCATCTCGGCGATGGCAGTGTTGAGTTTGAATTCCTCGATGTCCGCGCCGACCTTGTGGATCAACTTGTGCAACTGGCGCAGCGACTTCTTATCCGCCTCGACATCCTGCACCGCCGCCGAGAGTTCGCCGGTCTGTTCGTCGATGATCAATCGCCACACCCGCGCCAAGAACCGCGACAGGCCCGGAATGTCACGTGTGTTCCACGGCTTGGCAGCGTCCAGCGGGCCCATGTACATTTCGTACAGTCGAAAAGTGTCAGCCCCGAATTCGTCGAGGATAATGTCCGGATTGACGACGTTCTTGAGCGCTTTGCTCATCTTGGCGACGATCTGCTCGACCGGCTCGCCGGTTTCCTTGTGATGGAACTTGCCTTCTTCGCGCTCCTCGACCAAGTCGACCGCCAGAGTCATGCCGCGTTTGTCCTTGTACGCGAACGACTGGATCAAGCCCTGGTTGAACAGCTTCTGGAACGGCTCGACGGTCGAGACATAGCCGAGGTCGTAGAGCACCTTGTGCCAGAAGCGGGCATAGAGCAAGTGCAACACGGCGTGCTCCGCCCCGCCGACGTACTGATCGACATTCATCCAGTACTTCTCAGCCTCGCGGTTCCACGGCTCGTCGTCGCTGGTGGCGCTGATGTAGCGCAGGTAGTACCAGCACGATCCCGCCCACTGCGGCATGGTGTTCAATTCGCGGGCGTAGGTCTTGCCGTCGCGCTCGACGGTTAGCCAGTCCTTCGCTCGACCGAGCGGCGGGCGCGGCGGCGCGTTGGGATCGTCGCTGGCGTGCGGCTTGAAGTCATCCATGTGCGGCAAGTCCAGCGGCAGTTCGGATTCATCCAGCGCCACAATCTCACCGTCCGGACCGTGCAGGATCGGAAACGGCTCACCCCAGTACCGCTGCCGACTGAAAAGCCAGTCACGCAACTTGTAGTTGACCGCGCCACGACCAAGACCCCGCTCCTCCAGCCAGGAGGTGATCTTCGCCTTGGCATCCGCGACATGCAGGCCATTCAACCACTGACTGTTGATCGTCGGACCCTCGCCCGTGTACGCTTTGCCCGCGAAGCCATCAGGCGGCTGCACGGTGCGAATGATGGGCAGATCAAAGACCTCAGCGAATTCCCAATCCCGCTCGTCCTGCCCGGGCACAGCCATGATGGCGCCGGTGCCGTAGCCCATCAGAACGTAGTCCGCGACCCAGATGGGAACTTCTTTGTCGTTGGCCGGGTTGATCGCATGTGCGCCGGTGAAAACGCCGGTTTTCTCCTTGGTGTCGGCGGTGCGGTCGAGGTCGCTCTTGTTGCGCGCGACCTCAACGTAGGAGTTTACTTCGTCGCGGTGCTCGTCGGTGGTGATCTTCGCGACCAGCGGGTGCTCCGGCGCGAGCACCATGTAGGTGGCACCGAAGAGAGTGTCGGGGCGGGTGGTGTAGACTTCGATGTCCGAGTCCTCGCCGTCGATTGGCTTGGCCAGCTTGAACCGCACCTGCGCGCCTTCGCTTCTGCCGACCCAGTTGCGCTGCATGGATTTGATCGACTCGGGCCAGTCCACCGTCTCGATGTCGCCCGTCAGGCGTTCGCAGTATTTGGTGATGCGCAGTAACCATTGTTTGAGCGGTTTGCGGTATACCGGATGGTCGCCGCGGTCGCTGCGGCCTTCGTTGGTCACTTCCTCGTTGGACAGCACCGTGCCCAGCATCGGGCACCAATTGACCGGCACTTCATCCATGAACGCGAGCCGCTGGTTATCGAGGACTTTGCGCTGCTCGGGGGCGGAGAGTTTGGACCAGGGTCGGACGTCAACGCTCCCTGACGGTCGCGTCTCTGAGGAGACGATTTGCAGATCGGCGTCCACTTGCCATTTGCCGCTTTCCAGTTCGGCGATCAATTCGTCGATGGGGCGGGCTTTGGCCTTGCGGCGGTGTCGTCGAACCAGCTATTGAACAGCTTGAGGAAGATCCACTGGGTCCACTTATAGTATTGCAGGTCGGTGGTGGCGAATTCGCGGTCCCAGTCGTAGCTGAAGCCGAAACGCTTGAGCTGCCGTTTGAAGGTCTTGATGGCGTTTTCCGTGGTCACGCGCGGATGGACGTTGGTTTGCACGGCGTATTGCTCCGCCGGCAGGCCAAAAGAGTCCCAGCCGATGGGGTGCAGGACGTTGAAGCCCTTCATTCGCTTGTAGCGCGACAGAATGTCCGTGGCAGTGTAGCCTTCCGGGTGCCCGACGTGCAGCCCCGAACCCGATGTGTACGGAAACATATCCAGCACGTAGTACTTCGGCTTGCGCGCATCGAAGCCGTCATCGCCGGGGTTGCCGATGTGGAAGGTCTTGTGCTCTTCCCAATACGCCTGCCACTTGGGCTCGATTTCGGAGGGTTTGTATTGACCTTGCGGCTTGTCGCTGTTCACAGAGCGCTCGTTCTTCTGCTCAAGGGTCGTGCCGGGCACTATTCAATTGAATCGAGTAGTGTATCGAAGTTGACGATGACCGCCAACGCAAAGATGTGCTGTGTGGCATCGGCCTGTTGCGGGCCAACGGCAAGAACCAAGCGCACTCCGTCGGCCCGTGGCTTGCCGATTAGCAGCCTTGGCAAGGTGATGTGCCATCCACCCGAACGCTACAACCCGTCGAGCGACCGCGCCACACCTGTGGTGCGCCTGTTCCCGTCGCCCTTGAACCACTCCATATCGATCTCCATCTCCAGCGGAGCGTCCACCAAATTGCCATTGCCAAAGCCGCGGACGGCGCTGATTTGGGCGCCCTCCTCGACATGAATGATGTTTTCGTCGCCCAAAATCGTCACCGAACCCACCTTCGACCCAGCCTTGAGAGTCAAATCATTGCCGTTGCCGGTCAGCGTGATATCTCCCTCATAGACGTCGGCCAGGGTCTTGCCGTTAAACTTGTAGGTGTAGTCTGTGAGCACATATTTGAAATATGTAATGCCCCCGCCACCCAGCACGAAAATGACCAAAAGTACGACGAAACTGATTCTTTTTTTCATAGCCTACGCTCCACACAACATCTACAGTAACCCGTCCACACGCGTATTCGGATGCCGCACCTCATTATTTCGCCTGAGTTTCACAGGGAGGTGCTCCAATACCGACTCGGCCGGAAGACGGCCGCCAGGCCAACATACCCGTGTTTCCAGAAACTTCGTCCGCCAAACAAGTTGACAAAGGGCTTAGTTATGGGAATCATTATAAGCGGAAGGTACCTCGGCGTTCAAAATACACTCTCCAAAAATTGCGTTTTTTGAACGTCCTCGCCCCCGACGAGTTGATTTCGACTAAATCCAGCGATTTTGTGGGCTGCCTCGCGTGTTTGTTCCAGCCTTTGGCATCCTGGAGACGAAAACACTGGTATAGACTTAACGTCTTGGGCATAATGGGATTAAGATCGAGCAGAGGGGGACGGGTCACCCGCGAGGAACATCCCGAGGCGAGATGATTACGGGCCAGGAGCAGCAGCGCCCGTGATTCCGAGCGACACAACCAGGATCCACAGAGGAGCCGTGCATGGCGAAGAACAAGGCAGTGTGGGGCATCGATATCGGCAACTGCGCGCTGAAAGCGCTCAAGCTCGTCGTGGGCGATGAAGACCAAATCGAGGTGGTCGGCGAAGACTACATCGAGCACGCCAAGATCCTGTCTCAGCCCGATGCCGACCCGCACGAATTGATCTCCAAGTCCCTGGAGAAATTCCTCTCGCACAACGACATCACGGAAGACCTCGTCGCCATCAGCGTTCCCGGCCAACACACACTGGCGCGCTTCAGCAAACTGCCGCCGGTCGATCCAAAGAAGATTCCCGATATCGTGCAATTCGAAGCCAACCAGCAGATTCCATTCGACATGGACGAAGTCATTTGGGACTACCAGACCTTCGCTGAGGAAGATTCGCCGGAAATCGAAGTCGGCATCTTCGCCATGAAGCGCGATCTCATTCACGAGCACCTGGCCCACTTCAGCGACGCCGGCATCGAGCCCATGCTGATGCAGTCGGCGCCGCTGGCGGCCCATGATGCGATTTTGTTCAACGGACTATGCGGCGACGAAACAACAGTATTGGTGGACATTGGCGCGGAAAACACCGACCTCGTGGTGACCGACAAGATTCGCATTTGGACCCGGACCATACCGATCGGCGGAAACAAGTTCACCGAAGCGCTGGCCAAGGGGTTCAAACTGTCCTTCACCAAGGCGGAGAATCTCAAGCAGCAGGCCTCGGCGAGCAAGTACGCCCGCCAGATCTTCCAAGCCATGCGCCCGGTCTTCGCGGACCTGGTGGGCGAGATTCAGCGCTCGATCGGTTTCTACACTTCAACGCACCGCGAGGCCAAGCTGAATCGAATGGTGGGCATGGGCAATGCTTTCCGGCTGCCCGGCTTGCAGAAATACCTCCAGCAGAACCTCGGCATGACGGTGACCCGGCCGAGCGAGTTCAAAGAATTCAAATCGGCGCCGGGCTTCGCCCGAAGCCACGAGGAGAATATATTGAGCTTCGTGGTCGCAGCCGGATTGGCCCTCGAAGGGCTGGATCGCGGACACATGCGCAGCAATCTGCTGCCGCCTGAAATCGCACGGCAAGTGACTTGGCGCAAGAAGAAACCGTGGTTCGCCGCGGCGGCGGCGTGTCTGTTGGCCTCGGCCGGCATGGTCTGGTTCCGCTACAGCGCCGACCTCAGCGTATTGCAGAACAATCGCGGCGGCAGTGCCAGCGCGCTGAACTATGCCACCGCCCTGTCGATCTTCAACAACCCGCCGGTAAGCGACCCGCCGCGTGTCTTCGCCCAAAAGGTCAAGGGCATGGCCGATGCCTTCGTCAAGGAGCACAATCGCCTGAAGGGCATGGGCAAGAACGAGGTGGACGACTGTGAACGCATCCTCGATCTCTTGAGGGATAAGTCGCTTTGGCCGATGGTGCTGGAGACCGTTCACCGGGCGCTGCCCGCCGAAGCCCAACTCGCTGCCGCAAAGGACGGTGTGGAATACGTTCAGATACTCACCAGCCAGCCGGAGGCGCTGAACCGACCCCAGCGCAAGGAAGTGTTCATCGAGTCGCTGTCAAGCCAGTTCGTTGAAGATATCTATGCCATCGACTATCGAACCGCGGAAAGTGCCGAAGAAGATCCTGAAGAATTGTTCGACTACTACAGCGACGAAGGCCCGCAAGGGTTCATCATCACACTCGCCTGCCGCACGCCCAACGAAGGCCGAGGCAAGTTCATTGAGGAGCAGGACGGTCTGATCCAGAAGCTCAAGACCCTGGGCCAGGCCGAGGGGCAGGAATTCTACTTCGACGGGGTTCGTCTGGTTACGGCGCAGCAGGGCGGATTCTCAGCCGGCGCGTCCCGCCCGGCAGCGTCCCGCCCGGCGGCGACGCGATCGCGAGGCCGGGGAGCGAGGGGCGGCGGTTCCGGCGGCGGCGCTACCGGATCGAGCAAACCCGCCTTCGGCGGCAAGCTGGACGCCCTGACTTTTGAAGACGTTGCAGATGACTGGAAGTTCTCCGTCAAGTTCGTGGTGGCTTTGGATGATCTGCCGGAAGAAAAGTCGCCCGGGACGCCTGAGGCGGAACCCGCCGGCAGAGCACCCGGCGGTCGAACGCCCGGCGGTCGAGGTGGCCGCGGAGGCTAACTGACCGGCGAATGTCCGAGACGCAGGCGGCATTGCGAAGAGGTTGACTGCTCATGGGATTCATCAAGAAGAACGCCTTTCTGCTCGGCTGCGCGCTCGGCGGCATCATCGGCGTGGGGCTCATGCTGTGGGGCATGTCGCGCATGGGCAACGTGCGGAGCGAAATGGGCCTGGCCAAACGCCTCTACGGAGATTTGGAACGCGTCGCCGGCAATGCGGTCCAGCCCAAGTCCATTGATGCGGAGAAGGACCGCATTCGCCAGGCCAGGGATCAGTACCAGCAAGTGCTGGCCCACTTCGCCGCGAGAAACGTCCGCCAGCCGCTGCTGGAGAATCTTTTGCCCGACCCGGGCAAGGGGACGCAAGGCAAGCAACTGCGCTACGATTTTCGATCCAAGTATCAGGGTGCAATGAACGGTTTGTTGCTTCGGCTGAGCGCCGGTCAGCCGCCGAGCAAGCAGGAGATTGAGAACACCGCCGACTACCTCCGCAAGAAAGCGATGGAAGAACAAGAGTTCGGCAGCGGTGACGGCAAGTCCCCGCAAAGTGGCGCAGGCCGCTCCGGGCCGGGGTCGAGCGGGCCGGGCGCAGGTGACAGCAGCGCCATGCCGGAACGCAAAGGCCCCGCCAGCACCCAAGCCTACTGGGCGGCATTGAAAGAAAAGGCCCAGAACGATGCGACCATGCTGACCTGCATCGACAAGGCCCGCAACATTTCCTGTTACGCCAACACCCGAGGAGGCGGATCGTTCGACTTGCTCAAGATGTACGCGGACACGGATGAAGCGGCCCCCGGCATGGTGGATATTTGGTACGCACAGTTGTCTTACTGGATCCACGAGGACATCGTCGAAGCGCTGGCCAATGTGAATGATCGGGCCGCCGCCGGGCTGGACAAGCCCTGGGTGGGCGTTCTGCCGATCAAGGACGTGCGGTCGATCCGGGTGAGCGACTACATCGTGGACACAGACGGTTCGCCGGCGACCAACCTTCGGGCACAACCGGGTGATCTGCCCCCCGATCATCCCGACGCGGTGTTCACGCACGCTGCCGCTGAAGCTCTGTATGACGTCATCAATGTACGCCTCCGACTTGTCATCGATGTCCGGGCTTTGCCGGAGATCCTGCACGAAATAGCTCACGATAAGTACCGGGTTGTCTTGAACGTCGGCTATGAAGAAGTCCGGCCCGATTTGTCTTTCCGCGGCAAGATTTACGGCCCCCAGCCCGTGGTGCTGGCGACCATCGATTTGCAAACCTACTTGTTCTACAAAGCCTATGTACCACTGATGCCCGAGGCGATCCGTGAACAATTGGGAATCCCGCAGCAGCAATTCGAAGACTTAGTGAAAGAACTGCGGGGCGATGCCGGTGAGGAAGCCGATTCAAAAGAAGAGCAGGATGGCGAAGGGTAACAATCCTCCGCAGTGTTTGGAGCGCTCGCGATGGCCAAGCAGAATGTGAACATCTTTGAACTTTACGTCGATAAGATCGCTCTGGGCGTCATGCTCTTGCTGTTTCTGTGGGTATTTTACGCCTTCCTGATCAGTTCTCCAAACAAGACGGAATTGAGCGGCCGAATGGTCGGCCCGGCGGAGATTGACGGCAACGTCAAGGGCAAAGCTGAGGATGTGCTGCAGCGCGTCCGCAGCGCCAGGGTCGAGCCGGCCGAGGTCAGCGATTATCCCGGCGATCAGTTGCAGCTTGCTCAGGGGCCGCTGGTCCAGAAAGAGCTTGAAATTGCCTCCAGGCTACCCACCTCGGTGAGTTTTGGCGTACCGATGCCGGATGTGCAAGGTCCGCAAGCCCCGGGTCAAGTGACGCTGGCCACGCTGCTCCCGCCCGAAAAGCCCGCCGTGACGATCGGGCGTCTCACCGCGTACTATCCGCCCCACTCCGTAGCCATCGGCGATTCACTGACTGTGGAGGAAACGCAGTTGGTGGAATTGGAAGGCGCGCAGGAGCGAAGCTGGGTCACCGTCGCGGTCCATTTCGATGAACGGGACCAGCGCGACTTGTTCCTGAAGCATAATTACCAGACCACTAAGTTCGGCGTGACGGTGACGGACGTTTTCCTGCGTCGGCAGGTGCGGCTGCCCAGCGGGCAGTGGAGCGACTGGGAGGAAATTGAGGAGTACGCTGAGTACTTCATGGACCCCGCACCCGAGTTGACGTTGCTGCTGGACGAGAAAAACCGCCACTACATCTCCAAGAGCAATCGCGACAACCTGCATGTCTGGTTTGAGAACCTCGTGGAGTTTCATTCCGACCTGGTGCGCCCGCCGATGCCCTATTCGGAATACGGTGCCGAGTGGTATCCCCCCTACCTGGAAGAGCTGATCGGGTTGTACCCGGACGAAGACTGGCCCGATCCATTGACCGTGCAGCCGAAGTCGGGCAAGGCCAGGAAACTACCGCTGCTCAAGCGGGCCCAGCAGGAACTCGACACGGCCGAGCAGAACAAGGAGGACGGCAAGCTGGAGGTCGCTCGACTGGGTGTTGAGAAGGTCCTTGGCTACAGGAAGATCCCGCCCAAACACCGGATCAAGGAAAAAGCCTTTGCGTTGCAGGCGGAGATCAAGAAGGCCATCGACCAGCGACGCATCGATGACCTCAAGCGCGCGAGCGAAAACGAGCGTGATGCGGGGGACGAAGGAGATTTCGACCGGCCCGAGGAGATTGTCTTCGCCCACGATCACTCCGCCGAGCCGGGCAGCGTTTATCGCTACCAAGTGAAGCTGCAGACCTTCAATCAATATGCCACGGTCGTGGAGCGCTTGAAGGACCCCATCGATGCCACGCAGATCTATATCGAGAGCGATTGGTCCGCGCCGAGCGATCCGGTAGAGGTGCCTTCGCAACAGCGTATCTTTCTGGCGTCGGCCAAGACGGATTCGGCCCAGTTCGAAATCTATCAGTGGCACCAGGGCCGATGGCTCAAAGAGAAATTCAGCACCAAGATCGGCGAGATCATCGGCGGCGGCAGGCGCGTGCTGATTGATCGAAGACGGACCGAAGTGAAATTTGACACCGGCGTCCGGCTGATCGGTCTGGTGGAAGACAGGCCGTACGTCCCGCGAAAGAAGAAACGCAACGGCACCGTTGAGCTCGGCGAGATCGAGACCTCGGCGGCGGCCATGTGCCAGCGCCGAGATGGAAGCACGATGGAGCTGATCCAGGCTGCCGGCAAGACGGATGAGGAGCGCAAGCTCATCGAGGAGGCGATCAAGATCGACAAACGAAAGAAGCGGAAGAAAGCCGCCAAAGAGGACGATGATGGCCTCCGGCCGCCCGGAGGCCGAGGACGAGGCCGTGGGGGAGGCTGAGAGGCGTCCTGCAGAGGCGTAGTGGGCCGAAAGCCGCCCCGGCATCCGGTTTCCGTGGATGTAGGTCGTTGCGGGTCTTGCGTTTTCGGCCTCGGCTGCTTAAACTTGTGAGTAACGGCTTAGTGCCTTGACCCAGGCGAACTTACGGCTGATCGAGTTGTTCCTGCATCCCTGGGGCCCAGACAAACTGTTCGGTACCAACAACTAAACCTGCGTGGGCAATCGGTCCGATAACCACCCTATCCCCGTGATGGCGGGGCGGGTTGTATCAAAGGAGGATCTCTCTTGACCCTATCATGGCAATTGCGAAGGCGTTGCGGTGTCTTGTTCCTGACCGCTTGGCTGGCGGGCGGCATCGTCGCACGGGCAGAGGATGAATCCGCGCAGGCCCAACTGGAGCGCGCGGTGGCGATGTATCAGGCCCAGGACTATGAGGCCGCTTTGTGGTTGGTGCGCGAAGTAGACACCGAGGCCCTCTCGGAAGCGGATCGCAAGCTCCTCGTGCGATATATCGAGTTGACGGAAACGGCAGTCGACCAGTTTCACCAGGCGCGGTCTCATTTGGCGCAAGGCAAGGAAGCTCTGAGCGCCGGGAAGTACAACTCCGCCCGGCAGTTGCTGGATCAAGTCGTCGAGAGTGAATTCGCCACGCCGCGCTTGACGAAGGCGGCCGAGCGCGAATTGGCACTCATCACCAAAGCGGAACTGCAGCGCACCCGCCTCACGGCGGCGCAGGACGCGTCCCTGGATCAGGAAGAGGCTACGAGCGGCAGTCGGCGGGCCGATCGGCTGGTGCGTCGCGGCCAGGAAGCAACCACGCGTGGGAATCACAACCTGGCGCGCAGTTTTTACAACGAGGCGCTGGCTCTGGTTCCCGGTCATCCGGAGGCCCGCCGGGGCCTGCAGCGCCTGCGATTGCACGAGCAAGTCGAAGCTGCACCGACCGAGCAGCCGCGAATTCGGCTCATCGATCGGATGCAGCAGCGCCGCCAAATTCTGTGGCAGCGTGCGGTGGCCGCCTATCGCCAGACCGAGCGGGAGATCCACGGCTTCGTCGAACAGAACCAATACAAACGGGCCAATCGGTCGCTGCAGTCTGCCCGCGAAACGATCGAAGCCAACCGCCAGTACGCCGAGCCTCTGGCACGCTACGAAGGGCTCAAGGCTGAATTTCAGGAACTGGCCAAGATGGTCGGCGCGCGCGAGCAGGCCTACAACGCAGCGCGAACCGAACAGATTCGACGCGACCTGGAAGTGCGGGAAGCAGGGCGCTTGAGTCAAATGGAGGCCGAAAAACGGCGCCAGATCGACCTCTTGATGCAGCAGGTGGATCAAAAAGTGGATGACCGTGATCTCCGGGGCGCCACACAGGCCCTGCGGCAGGTCATGGTCATCGATCCCAAAAACATCCAGGCCGAGTGGATGATGGATCAGTTAGCCGACATGGAGGCCGTTCACCGGCAGAACAAGGCCTGGAAGGTGTCGAAGGGCGAGCAACGCAAGCTCCTGCTGGAGGTCCAGGAGGCCACGGTCCCCTGGAGCGGGGAACTCAACTACCCGGACAATTGGCTGAATATCATCCGCAGCCCCTATCGCCAGTTGCCCGGCGAATATCCTCTGGATGTCGAAGAGGAGAATTTCGAAGAGTCGTTCCGGTCCCGCATTCCCGAGATTTCGTTCAACCAACTGGAATTCGAAAATGCTTTGCAGCAGATCGCCGACATCGGCGACATCAACATCGTTCCAAATTGGCCTGATCTCGCCCTGGCCGGCGTGACGCCCGACACCCGCGTGACGCTGCCGAGACTTCGCAATGTCTCTGTGCGAACGGTGCTCGAGGAAGTGATCGAGCAGGTCGAAGGCGCCAGTTCAGCGCGCATCGGCTATGCGGTTCGGAGACACGGCATCCTCAAGGTGGCCACGAACGACTTCCTCAATCGCGAAGTGATCATGCACATCTATGACGTCAAGGATCTTGTCCACCCGGTGGAGAACTATCGCGATGCACCGGACTTTAGCCTGGCCGCGACTCGGGAGAAAAGCAACCGGTCGGCGAGGCGCGGATCTCTCTTGAACCGCAATTCGGCGTCCGATGTCGATCCGCGTGAATCGTCCGAGCGAGACTACAAGAGCGAGCAACTGGCCGAGTTGGTCGATTTGATCAGGCAGCACGTCTCCCCGCAGAGCTGGCGCTCCAGCGGCGGCGCCCACGCGACCATTCATGCTCGGGCCGACGGGAATCTCGTGATCACCCAGACCTCGGCGGCCCACCGCGAGATCTTCAACCTGCTGAACCTTTTGCGCGAGGACGACGCGGTCCAGATCGCCATCGAAGCCCGGTTCCTCACCGTCAACCACAACTTCCTGGAAGACATGGGAATCGATCTCAACGTCGTACTCAACAACGGCAGCGCGGGGTTCGACCAGGCCTTCAGCGGGGGCAATGCTGCGTTCGACCCGGCTACGGGATCGCGCTTGCTCCTGCCGCGGAATTTCTCGCGCCTGGGTTTCAGTCCCGCAGTCCCAGGAGGTCTGGGCGCTCCGCTCGGCGGCGTGATCACTCCGGATCAGCCGTTCGGCAACGTTGGGTTCGTGCCTCAAAACCGCGGAAGCGGCAACGGCAACTTCTACACGCCGATCCCGATCAATACGAACCTCCGAGGTTACACGGATCCGTCCACTCTGGCGTCCGATGTGCCGGGTTCGTTCGCCGGCAACACGCTGGCGCCGGCGCTGCAGATCGCGGGCAGTTTCCTGGACAGCATCCAGGTCGATTTCCTGATTCGGGCGACTCAGGCGGACCAGCGCACCAGCACCCTGATCGCGCCCAAGCTGATCATGACCAACGGTCAGCAGTCCTGGATCGCGATCACGGAAGAGCAAAACTTCGTTTCCCAGTTAGATCCCGTAGTCGCGTCGGGTGCGGCGGCCCAGGCGCCGATCGTTCAGACGCTCAACACCGGCGCGGTGCTCAACGTGCAGGCCACCGTCTCGCCGGACCGCCGCTATGTGACCATGAACGTCCAGCCCGGCGTCGGACGGCTGATCGCCATCAACACGTTCCAGTTCAGCGGCGGACCGATCACCGGCGTCGGCGCTCCCGGTTTCGTGCAGTTGCCGATCATTCAGCGTCAACAAGTGAAGACGACCGTCACGGTGCCCGACGGCGGCACGTTGCTCATCGGCGGGCAGAAGCTGACCTTCGAGACGGAGAGCGAGGCCGGCGTGCCGATTCTGTCCAAGATTCCGATCCTCAAACGATTGTACTCCAGCAAGGCCACCATCAAGGACGAGCAGATACTGCTGATCCTGATCAAACCGGAGATCCTCATCAAGGAGGAGCAGGAAGAGCTGGCCCATCCGACGCTGAGTTCGTTGCGCTAGTGTCTTATCTGCCGCCGATTGATGAGTGTGCCACTGCTCTTGAGCAGTGCTTTCCCGCACCGCTGGCTCAAACACTGCTCAAGAGCAGTGGCACACCCTTCACAATACGCGAGACAAAGCACTAACGCTTGTATTCGCGGCCCGGCAATGAGAGAATAATCGGCCCCGGATCCACGTTGGGTTCGGGGCCTGTTCTTTGCACTGGCCCATGAGCACCGCACTATTGACATTGTATCTCGGCTTCGGTCTGGCGACTGCCGCGGGTGATGCGCAGCCTATCCCGTTGGCTCTTCAGACGTTGCACTCGCCCGATGCCAAGCCCTTCATGCCCGGCGTGCGAATCAACTGGCGAAACCGGGAGGTCGAAGTCGCCGGCGTTGTCGTCCTGCGTGAAGGCATGTTGGAGTTGTTCGCGTGCAGTCCGGACACGCGCGAGCATGAGAGCATCGTGCGCATCAGCGCCCGGCCGACGCACGTGTACCAGGCGCTGGGCCTGCTGGGCCTGGAGCCGGGCAGCCCGCCCCGCTGGGACCCCGAGACGGAGCGCGGTTTCGCGGCCACGGGTCCGAGGCTCCGACTCCGCGTGCGTTATCAGCGCGACGGCCGCCTCCATACGGATGGAATCCACAGGTGGATGTGGAACATCATGACCGACGAACCCGCTCCGCCGACCCAGTGGGTATTCAGCGGTTCGCTGCGGGATGACCCGGGGCGGCTGGCGGCGGACTTCGAAGGCACGGTGGTTTGCGTTGTTGATTTTCAAGCAGCGCTGATCTCGCTGCCTCAATCGTACTCCGACAGCAACGAAGACTTGTGGCTGCGACCCCACGCCGAGCGCATCCCGCCGCTCGGATCACCCTGCGTGTTGCTGATCCAGGCGGTGCCGGAGTCGCTTCGGATCATCAGAATCGGGCGCTACGGCCGGTTGACACTCGATGGCCGATCTGTTGGCAGAGTGGAGTTGGCAGCGGAACTGGCGCGGGACGGGAGCACTTATCCGGAGCATTACGGTCGCGTTCGATTCCGACGGCCTTGGTGCCCTCGTCGGTCCCACGGCCCCCTATGCCATCTATCTGGAGTTCGGCACGATGAACATGCCGGCGCGGCCGTTCCTCTTGCCGGCGTTCAGCAGAATGGAGGACCAGATCGTGAAACAAATTACTGTCGCGGGTGGGCGCGCCTTGCGTCGCCGTGGCGTCTTTATCGGAGTTTGAGCAATGAATGCGGACAGCTCGTGGGAGCTTCAGCAAGCGGTCTACCAAGCCCTGACCGGCGATTCGAGCCTTATGGCGATGATCCAGGGGGTCCATGATCATGTGTCGCAGGAGTCGCCGTTTCCTTACGTGACCATCGGCGATGAGATTGCACGGGATTGGAGCGCGGCGGGTGTCGAAGGTGTCGAGGCGATGCTCGTTCTCCATGTCTGGAGCCGCGCGCGCGGACGCAAAGAGGTCAAGCAGATTTTGGCCGACACGACTGGCGACGGCGCTCTGCCCTCGACGATCGTGACCGACGATGACGGCAACGTGCTGTTGAGCGTTTCGGGAATTCCCACCGTTTCGCAGCTCCGAAAGCTTCTCGCAACGCCGCCCGCTTCGCAGCCCTCGCAATCGAAGGATGAAAAAAACTGATCCTGGACCGCTCGGACGCAGCACGGAAGAAAGTGGGGGGTTTTGGGGTGCGATATGCCTTAACCTGTTTATTTGTAAATGGTTATGCGATTCGGCGATGTTGTCGGTCGGGCGGAAGACGTGGAAATGTCTGACGAAAATCAGAGAACTTCCAGGAATTTTGTTGCGTTGAGCGTGCGGACGTATTATTATGCGGTTTGTATGTGTTATTACGCGAAACGCAACATCGGCCTATTCTGAGCCCTAACTTGGAGAAATGTCTAATGAGTGTCAATAGAATCATGCGAC
>JACZTW010000282.1 GCA_022573485.1 Planctomycetota bacterium | reverse complement strand
GGCTACTCCTCGAAGTTCAAGTGTCCGAATTGCCTCGATCGATCCAATTAACGCCCTGCCGACGCCGCCGGCAGGGCACACACTTCTCCCTCAAAGTCGTCTACATGCAATGCCGATGCCACAATCCGCCTAGAAGATTGCGAACCTAATACATTGACACACAACTTGTTACATCAACAGAGGCGCGACTGAGCGGATTCGAGCCTCTGTCAAAATGGTCGATTGTGTCGCCAATCTGCCAGAATGACAGCCGGCGTTTGCACCGCGTGCCAAGGATCGCGAAGTAAGAGCATCCGCCAAACGACGAAGTCAGCGGGTCAGAGCCCACCGTTGGCTTGCCGTTTGGCAGACGCTGCCAAGTCGTATTGATATCCCGTCGCCCAGCCTGGGCGAACATGTAAAGGGTGTGCCACTGCTCTTGAGCAGTGCTGGAACGAACCACTGGGGAAAGACACTGCTCAAGAGCAGTGGCACACTCATCAATCTACGCGCCAATGAGCACTAGCCCGCCCGCACGTAGGTCACTTCAAGTTCCTGGTTCTCCTTGCCGTCCTTGTCGATGTTGTGGATCGTAAAGACGTGCTTGTTTTCGTTGATCACTTTCGTGACCAGTTTCATTTTCTTGGTTTGCCCCGTCATTGGATCATCATAGGATGAAGTATACGTGAAGACTTTGCCGGAGTCGTCACAGGTGCCGTAACTGACGCCGATCATGGTGCTCATGGTATCGCACCACACGCTGACGTGCTGCTTCTTGGCGTTGTCGTAACCCAACAGGCCCAGGCCTGCGAAAGGATGCTCCTCGGATGAGCTTTTGAAATCCGTCTGCAGGAAGCGTCCTCCGAGAATCCAAGTGTTCTTGGCCACGCCCTGCGAAATATCGGGTTCGCCGGGACCCATCCACAATTTCGTGGTCGTCTTCCATGTGCCAGCCAGCACCTTGAGGTGTTCGTGATGCTCGCCCGGCTCCGCCAATTTCATCCAGGCCTGCATCATGGTATCTTGGGCGACATCCGTGGCGGATTTCTTTTGAGCTTTCTCGTCACCGGCGGAGGAATACGCGCTCCAGAGGCCCAGGGTTGCGAGCACTGCGAACATTGCAATCGTCTTCTTCATCACGAATCTCCTTCCAGCATTAAACAGGAACAGTGTGTGGACAATTCGGGCCGGCCCGAATCCATAGTCGTATCAAATCATCGTCAAATAGCACACATATAGGTCCTTCGATCGCCAACCACGCTGCATGCCTGCGAACATGATACCTCATCATCGCTCCAAATGCCACGCCACAGCGGCCACGCGGAGAGACAATCGCTGCCACCTCAATTCGGCCGACCGCCGAGTATGGAATGCCATTCAGTTGCCGTTAGTTCTTTGGGCGGAACCAGTTAGGCGTGTTCGTTGACTTTTGAGCGTATTTCGAGTTTAATAAGGGACAGAGCGGCTGACAGCAGCTTGATGTGGTTCAGTGAATGTCTGTTTTTTGTGGCGACCGTCACTCGGCCATCGCTCCCGCCAAGATCAACCTCACTTTGCGTGTTTTGGGTCGGCGGGCAGATGGCTACCATGACCTTGAGTCCGTGGTCGCCAAGGTAACCTTATACGATGGCATCGACCTCGTCTCCGAGGACGATCCCGCGATCCAAATAGAATGTACCAATCCTGCCGTACCCACAGATACCCAAAATACGATCTGGCGCGCGATCGAACTGCTGTCGAATCGCGCGGGGCCTTTGCCGCCGATGCGGGTTCAACTGCACAAGCGCATTCCGCTGGGTGCGGGGCTGGGAGGCGGCAGCAGCGACGCGGCCGCGGTCCTGATGTTGCTCAGCCGGCGTCTCGACGGGCGCGTGAGCGATTCCGACTTGGCGCACATCGCCGCCGAGGTCGGCTCGGACGTGTGCTGCTTCCTGCAGCCGCATACGGTGTACATAAGCGGCCGGGGAGAGATCGTGCGCCCGGTCGAACTCCCCTGGCGCGGATGGGCCGTGCTGGTGTTTCCGCCGTTCGGCGTCTCGACGGCTGCCGTCTACGCAGCGTGGCAGGCCAATGGGAGTGCGCCGGATCGCGACGCGGAAATCTGTCTGAAAGATACTTGCAACACCGCCGAAAAGCTCGACGAAGTGTTGTTCAACGATTTGGAGAACAGCGTGTTCGCGGTAGAGCCGCGAATGAGAGAAGCCAGGGAACATGTGGAGGACGTTGCGCAGCAGAGATTTCATGTGACCGGAAGCGGCTCGACCCTGTTTGCCTGCCTCGATTCTCACGAACAAGCCGAGCAATTGAAGCAGCGGATCGATCTGCTTTCCGGGTTGAAGAGTCTGGTGACTAGAGTAATTACTTCGGAAGACAACAAGTGAGGAGCCGACATGGAGATCTCAGAAGTACGAGTCAAGTTGGTCAGTAATTCCAAGGAACGACTGAGGGCATTTTGCAGCATCACGATCGAGAATGAATTTGTCATCCGCGATCTCAAGATCATCGACGGCCTCAACGGCACGTTCGTGGCCATGCCCTCACGCAAGCTGGCGGACCGCTGTCCGAAGTGTGGATACAAGAACCATCTGCGGGCGCACTTTTGTAACGAGTGCGGCAAGGAACTCGGTGAGCAGCGCGGCAAGCGCGCCACCAAGCGCGGCAAGCTCCACGCGGACATCGCCCACCCGATCAATGCGGGTTGCCGCGAGCGCATCCAGAACATCGTGATCGGCGCCTTCGAAGAAGAACTCGAGAAATCCAAGCAGCCCGATTACCGGCCGCCGGAATTTGATTTCGGAGAGGACTCTCACGATGATGAAATGCAGACGGAGCATGCCGCTCCCGAGGAACCCACAAGACGGCAAGAACGGGCGCCGGAACCGCAGCGTGAGGCAGACCGCGCACCGGCGGATGAGCCACGCGCACCTGCGGATGAGCCCGAGGAGGATGTCGGCGGATACGACCAAATGATCGCGGAACTCAAAAACGATGCCAAAGAACGGCGCCAAAAGCGCGATGCCTCTCACCGCAGCTTCGATCCGGCTCCCGAAGAAGTGACCGCACCCGCCGAAGAGCCCCGCAAGAGTGAGTCGCTCGCGCCGGCGACTTCCGGCAGTCCCGACGACTCGGTCGGCTTCGGCCCGCCTCCCGAAGAAGTGACCCCGCCCGCCAAAGAGCCCCGTGAGAGTGAACCGCTCGCGCCGGCGGCTTCCGGAGGAACAGGCGGCTCCGGTACGCAGACCAAGAGCAAACCGAGCGATGATGGCTTTGGCGCCGGCCTGCTGTAATCGCGCCGCAATCCAGTGATCCCCAAGCTCCGGCCTCGGCCGGGGCTTTTTTTGTGGCCCAAACAACCGGCTACTTGCAATACGCCGTGAAATTTGCGTTGAAATTCGGGACAGTCACCTATTTAGTTGCTTCATCCGCTTGGATGTGTTAGTGTGTCGCGATGCCTCGCATTGCCAGAGCTGTCGCTGCCGGAATCCCGCACCACATAACGCAACGCGGAAACAATCGCCAAGACGTGTTCTTCGTCGACGACGATCGGCGGGCGTATCTGGAACTCCTCAAGACTCACGGAGAGCGTTTCGGATTGGTCGTATATGCTTATTGCCTGATGACCAACCATGTGCATCTGATCGTGGTGCCTGAGCGTGAGGATGCCCTGGCCAAGGCCATCGGGCGAACGCACTATGATTACACGCGCTACATCAATCACCTGCATGGACGCAGCGGCCATCTGTGGCAGAGCCGTTTCTTCTCCTGCCCGCTGGACGACGAGCACTATTGGACGGCGCTGTGTTATGTGGAGCGCAATCCGGTGCGGGCTCGCATGGTTCGCAAGGCCTGGCGCTATCCGTGGTCCAGCGCGGCCGCCCACGTCAGCGGTGAGGACATCGGCGGATTGCTGGATCTGTCGGAGTGGCCCCGCCAGAAAGATCGCGATGACTGGGCCGCGCAGTTGACAGAGCCGCAGGATGATCGGACAACTTCGGCAATCCGATTGGCGATGCGAACTGGCCGACCGCTGGGCAGCAACAGGTTCATCAGCAAGATCGAGACCTTCATCGGCCGCCGCCTGCGCGCTGCGCCCGTCGGCAGACCGCGAAACCCAAAGCAGAATGTAAACAAAAGGTGAAAAATTGGTGACTGTCCCCAATTAACCCCTAATTAACCCGCCTAATTAACCCGCCAATTGGAGTTGGCGAAGTAGACGCTGCTCACTCCCAATCGAGAAGATCCTTAGAATCATTTGTCTTCAACGGAGTACATCTCGACGGAAGGCGTTGTCCACGAATCACCGTAGACCTCACTCAGCCATCTGCGGTGATCTGCGGATACGGTCTTTAGGATTCCATCGAGATATTCAAAGAATTCGCTCATGTTCCTCATAGAGTACACTGAAGTAGTGAAGCCAAGCTCCGCGTGGATAGCAGTCTCCGAGAGCAGATTACGAATCTCGTTGTCCACGAACATCGCGTCACAATATGGTAAAACAGTCGAGACCATTCTGATGTCGTTGACCATTCCTCGATTTGGAGTTCTTTTCTGCCCCGATGCCGCCCGTCTGGCGAGGCCAGCATACAGTAGGGAAGAGATTCGGATATAGGAAACAGTCGAGAAATCCGCTGTCTTGAAGTACTCAATCGCCGCATCCGTTGCCTCCTGCTCGTTGTCGTGGATCTTTCCGATCTCCTGCAACACACACATGACAACGTCAAAAGCAAATGGCGGCTGCAGGGCATCAAAAGACAAAGGTTGTT
>JACZTW010000281.1 GCA_022573485.1 Planctomycetota bacterium | reverse complement strand
TTCACGAGACATTCACGGACGCAGCGTAATGGCAGCAGAGTGATGTCCGGAATTCGGGGCCGGCTTTTCAAATTGGGACACTACCAGCAAGTCTTTACCTCTAGGAGACATTTCGCCGTGATTTGTCCTCCGAACATTCCGCCTCTATAATGCGACGACTATGATAATTACCCTCGACGGTCCCGCGGGATCGGGAAAAAGTACGGTCGCTCGGAAAGTCGCCGCTCGGTTGCAGATTGCCTACCTGGACACCGGCGCCATGTATCGGGCGGTGGCCTGGAAGTGCCTGCAAGAAAGTGTGGATCTGGCGGACCACGACGGAATCATCGAAATCGTGCGAGAAAGCCGGATCTCCCTCGACTGCGGGCCGACCCACACACGCGTGATGATGGACGGCCAGGATATCAGCGAAGCCATCCGCTCTATGGAGACCAACCAGGCGACTTCGTTTATTGCGCGCGAACCGGCAGTTCGCCGTGTGCTCGTCGAGCAGCAACGCCGCCTTGGTGCGGAACTGGGTTCACTGGTATCCGAAGGGCGCGATCAAGGCAGCGTGGTTTTCCCGCACGCCGACGCCAAGTTCGTGCTGGATGCCGACATCGAAAAGCGGGCGGAGAGACGGTTTCACGAAATGTGCGCCGATGGGATCGATTTGACGTTTGAGCAAGTACTGGAAAACCTCCGGCTGCGTGACGGAAACGACCAATGCCAATGGGCCCCGCTTCTGGAGCCCGGCCAGGCCATTATCATCGACACGTCGAAACTGCGAATCGACGAAGTGGTCGAGATCTTGCTCGAGCATGTCAAGACAGCGTGCAACCACTGAGGCAGGTACGGCATCACGAACTGGAGCGTTTTTTCTTGCGGTGACCCATGATCGTCAAGTTGGCTACAAAACGCGGTTTCTGCTTCGGCGTGGAGGATGCCATCGAACTGACCGAGAAGGCCCTCGAAGAGTACGGGGCGGGCCAAATCGTCGCGCTGGGGCCGGTGATCCACAATCCACAGGTGGTTCAGAAACTGGAGGAGGCCGGATTGAACCAATCCGGCAAGATCGACGAGATCGAGGACGGTTCCACGATTCTCGTCCGTTCTCATGGGGCTTCACCGGAACTGTTCGAGCAGGCCCGAAGAAAGAATCTTGAAATCGTCGATGCCACTTGCATCCTGGTCAAGAAGGCGCAGGACGCCGTCAAGAAACTGCACCAAGAGGGCTACCAAGTGATCATGATCGGCGACCGCAACCACCCGGAAGTCCGCGGCGTCATTGGATACGCGCCGAATGTCATTGTCCTGGACTCCGTGGAGGAGCTTGACGAGAAGCTGCCGCACCGTGACAAGCTGGGCATCGTCGCCCAAACGACCCATTCGCCCGAACACGTCGGCGAGATCATCGGCGCCATCGCGCAGAGGCCCTTTCAAGAACTGAAGATCGTCAACACACTGTGCCTGGAAGTCGTGCGCCGGCAGGAAGCCGCGATCGAGCTCTGCAAGGAGGTCGATGTCATGTTCGTGCTGGGCGGGCTGCATTCTGCCAATACCTGCGAGCTGGCCCGGTTGTGCCGAAACTACGGCGTCCAGACCCATCATGTGGAAACGTGGGAGCAATTCGACCCTCAGATGGTGGTCGGCAGGCAGGCCGCCGGCGTGACCGCCGGGGCATCCACCCCCGAATGGACCATCGAGGACTTCGTGAGCAAACTTCGGGCATTCGACGCTCACGGATGACCGCAATCGTGCCGGCCCGGCTCAATCCCGATGGGCCACGTCGTCCACCCGCAGGCCATTGTCAGTACCGCTTGCGGAGGCTATACTACCTGCATACGTGGGTTGGCGGTTGCCCCTGGCGTGTGCCCGGGGCCTGATCCATGAACGGGTTTTTCATTTTGTCCTGTCCGAAATCAGGCGGCTCATATGGGGGCGCGTTCCAATAGAACGCTCGGTGGTTCAACACGACATCCCCGATCCTGCACTGCAATCCCCGCGGCACTTCCGCCCACACAGCAACTTGAAAACATCTCGAGCAAAAGTGTTTTGAACTATGGTTGATTACAATCTACTGGAAGAGCTGAGCATCACGGACGAGATGGTGGATGAGGAGTTGGCCAAGGCCTTCGGCGACGATTCCTCAGCCGATCTAATCAAAGAGAAAATCGAAACCGCTATGGGTGCCACTGTCTCGGGCACTTTGCTCAAGGGCAGAATTGTCGGGCTCGCGGGCAACGACGTCATTGTGGATGTCGGTCTCAAGAGCGAAGGAATGATTGCCGCAGACGAGTGGGGGGACAAGTCTCAGATCGACATTGGCGACGAAATAGACGTGTGGTTGGATACCGTCGAATCCGATAGCGGGCTGGTTCAACTCAGCAAGCGAAAAGCGGATCGCCTGCTCAGTTGGCAGCGCATCGTCAAGACCACGAACGAGGGCGACGAAGTCAAGGGCAAGGTCATGCGAAAGATCAAGGGCGGGCTGCTCGTGGACATCGGTGTGCCGGTGTTCCTGCCGGCCTCTCAAGTCGACATTCGTCGCCCGGGCGATATCGGCGAATTAATCGGCAAGGAGATCGAAGCCTCGGTTCTGAAGATCGATACGGATCGCCGCAACATCGTCATTTCGCGGCGCAAGCTGCTGGAAGAGCGCCGCCGCGAGGCCCGCGACAACTTGCTCGCGGGACTGGAAGTCGGCCAGAAGAGGAAGGGCATCGTCAAGAACATCGCTGATTTTGGAGCCTTCGTTGATCTGGGAGGAATCGACGGATTGCTCCACATCACGGACATGAGCTGGGATCGCGTGCATCACCCGTCGGCCATCCTCCGCATCGACGAAGAGATTGAGGTTACCATCCTCAACATTGATGCCGAGCATGAGAAGATCGCACTCGGACTCAAGCAACAAACCGAAGACCCCTGGATGCGCGTCGAGGAGAAGTACCCCATCGAAAGCATGGTTCACGGCGAGGTGGTCAACATCATGAACTACGGCGCCTTCGTCAAGATCGAAGCCGGCGTGGAGGGCCTGGTCCACATTTCCGAGATGAGCTGGACGCGGCGGATCAACCATCCGTCCGAAATGCTCAGCCTCGGCGATCAGATCGACGTCGTCGTGCTCGACATCAATAAGGACAAACACGAAATCAGCCTGGGCATCAAGCAGACCGAGACAAACCCCTGGACAACGGTCGCCGCCAAGTATCCGCCCAATACGCGTGTGACCGGCACCGTACGGAACCTCACCAACTACGGTGCGTTTGTCGAGATCGAGGAAGGCATCGACGGCCTGCTGCACGTGTCCGACATGAGCTGGACCAAGAAAATCTCCCATCCCTCGGAGATTCTCGCCAAAGGCCAGGAACTGGAGTGCGTCGTTCTGAAGGTAGAAGAAGAAAAGCAGCGCATCGCCCTGGGGATCCGCCAGTTGACCGAAGATCCGTGGGAAAAGGCTGTCCCGGAGAATTACATACCCGGGCAGATCGTGGAAGGTACCGTCACCAAGATAACGAATTTCGGAGTCTTCGTGGAACTCGAGCAGGATCTCGAAGGCCTGCTTCATGTCAGCGAGTTGGCCGACCATAAAATCGAAAACGCCCACGACGAAGTCAGCATCGGCGACAAGATTCAAGTCAAGATCCTCCGCGTCGATCCCGTCGATCGCAAGATCGGCCTGAGCAAGAAACGTGCGGAATGGGCGGCGGAAGATGCCAAAGGGGAGGATGCAACGGATGCGACGGCCGCTAAGAAGGAGCGCCGCGGCGGGCTGATCGGATCCGCCGAAATCGGTACCGACCTGATCTCGCGCGAGCTGCTGAACAAGCCAAAACCGGAATCAGACGCCGAATCCTCTGATGCCGAATCCCCCGCGGTCGCCGAAGCCGCGCCCGAAGCCGAAGCTGCCGCGGAATCCGAAACGAAACCCGAGGCTGCCCCGGAATCCGAAGCTGCACCTGAAGCCGCAGAATCCGATAACAGCACCGGAGATCAAACTGTGTAGCTTCGGGGGCTGGTCACGGAGGCACGTGTTTGCCTGCCTGCGCTCCCGGGCCGGCCTGGTCCGCTAAGCAGCGTTAGTCAAGCCGTCGGCTGGCAATGTCGATTCAGGTTCCGTCGTGGTCCTTGTGTGGCATGCTCGAACGGAAGGGGCGTCCAGTCATCGCTGTCGAAGCCGGCTTACAACACTACCTCAAGCAGATCAACGAGGCGCCTCTGCTCACGCCTGAGGAAGAACGGGAGCTGGGCGAGATCATCCAGCGATCGATCGAGCTCGACGAGCTTTTCGCCGAAGGAAGGGCGACGCTGGTCGAGAAAGAGAAGGTCGAAGCGGAATCGCAGCGGGCCCGCGACCGGATGATCCGATCCAATCTACGACTCGTCGTCAACATCGCTAAGAACTATGCCAATCGCGGCATGCCGCTCAGCGACCTCATCGAAGAAGGCAATCTCGGGTTGCTGCGCGCGGTCGAGGGCTTCGATCCGGAACAGGGCACGCGCTTCAGCACCTATGGATCCTGGTGGATCAAGCAGGCCATCAAACGCGCGTTGATCAACGCGGTGCAACCCATCCACATTCCCGCCTACATGGTGGACATGATCGCGCGCTTCAAGCAGGCCCAGGAGACGTTCATCGAGCGAGAGGGCCGCCAACCGGATCTCAAGGACCTGGCCGACGAAATGAGCATCCCGGAACGCAAGGTGCGCATCATCAAACGGGCCGTCAAAGCCTTCAGCTCACCCACTCAGTCAGGAGACGCCGAGA
>JACZTW010000280.1 GCA_022573485.1 Planctomycetota bacterium | reverse complement strand
GTCACAGTTGCCGGCGAATTCACCGGACCAGTTCAGCCTGCACTTTGCACTGGCATTGCTCAAGGGCACCGTGTACCGCGCGCATGCCCTGGCGCTGTCCTCCGACGCTTCCGCCGAAAGATCTCAATTGCTGCTCACATCCCGCCAGGCGCTGATCGACCTGGCCCGGGAACATCCCCGCTATCAGGATGAAATCTACGCCACACTGTTCGACCTCCTGGGCGACGTTGAAGATGCTTCCTCACTCGATTCGTTTGAAAAGAACATCTACATCTCGGGACTGCTCCGCAGGGCTGCCGATGTGAGATCGAGTGGCACGGAGAAAGCCCGGCCCGATCAAGAGAAGAACAAGTTGCTGGAGCAGGCGGCTCATTTGGCCTTGGCTGTGCTGCAAGATGATTCAGCCTTGGGATTGGAACTTCGCCCAGAGGTGCTGTTCAACCTGGCGGTCTGTCGCTACGAGCAGGACCGGGTCCTGGAGGCCATTGAGCAGTTTAGCACACTCGCCGCGAACCACCCGGAGTTCGGCAAGAGCCGGCAAGCAGCGGGCTATGCGCTTCGGCTGTCTGAATCCCTCTATAGCCGTGCGACATCGAGTACGCGTCGAACGGTGCGACCGTTCTACCTCGAAGCGCTCCGCAATTTGTTGAACTTCTACCGCGATTTGGATCTTGCCGCACGGCGACAGTTTACATACGCCGAGGTTCTGCAGGAAGACGGGCGCCACAGGGAAGCCGTAGAGCAATATACGATGGTTCAGGCAGATGATCCCCGTTACGTGGAAGCGCTGTTCCGCATCGCTGAGTGCAATCTGTTTCTTCTGCGGAAGCTCGCCGTCGAAGGAGAGCGCCGGGCAGTCACTTCGCAAGCGTCGCTGACTACCGATAGCGTCGCTCGTTTTCAGAGCAAGCTCGGCGACTCCGGCACCGGCGCTTCCAATCGGCACTTGGCCGAATCCCACCTGATCGCGGCCGAAGCCAACATGCTCTCACCAACCAGGTTTCCCGATCAGGCGCTCGAAACGCTCGCAGGATTTGAATCCAGGTTCGTCGACGAGTTGGACCTCCTCGGCAGAGCGATGCGCATTCGGATCCTTGCCTACCAGGCACTCGGGGAGCTGGAGCAGGCGGCGGCGATCATACCGCAGTACTTGAAGCAGGATCCGCAGAACGCCGGAGCGACGCTGCAGGGGCTACTGAACACCTTTAAGGATGAAATCGCCCAGGCCGAAGATTCGGGTCAAACGGAGCAGGCACAGCGCAAAGCCGAGGACGCCCTGATCGTTGCCCGGGCCTTATACACTTGGTCTGAGCAGTCCACAGCGGGCCTGGACAACACCGGGCGGCTCGCATTCAAGCTGGAGTACGGAGAAGCACTGCTGCGGACCCGACGTGCCGGCGAAGCACTCGAACTGTTCCGCGGCGTTGTCGACGCTGGCCTGGGAAGAAAACGGGCGGCGGGAGCAAGAACGGCCGCGCTCTGTTCGGTTTGGCGCAGGCCTACTTGCTCGACAACAATCCCCGGGAAGCCTTACCCTATTTCTCGCGGCTGTACAGAGACACTCCGGAAGACACCGATCTTTGGTGGCGATCCTTCCTGGGAGAGATTCGCTGTCGCATCGCTCTGGACCAGGACCGGCGGACACTGTACAACTTGATCAGCCAGAAACGCGTGTTCTACCCGCAGATGGGTGGCCCGAAACATAGGGAGCAGTTTGAGCAGCTTCGCACGGAGCTCTCTGGAGAATCATGAGCGGAACGGTTTATCTCGAAACCATGGGTTGCCAAATGAACGTGCTCGACAGTGAGCTCGTCCTGGGCCAACTTCTCGATATGGGATATGTGTCTACGCAGGATATGTTTGCTGCGGATCTCGTATTGCTCAACACTTGCAGCGTGCGTGAGCACGCCGAAGAGAAGGTCTACTCCAAGCTCGGCCAGCTCAAGAAGCACAAAGTGCACCACCCCGAGAGCATCCTCGGAGTAATCGGTTGCATGGCCGAGCGCGACACCGATGGCATTCTGTCGAGAACGCCCCACGTGGATCTGATCTGCGGCCCAGGCCAGTTGAATCACATTCCGGCGCTCATTAAGGAGATAAGAGAAACACGCAAGAAGACCATTTCGCTTGCGACATATCAGTCTCGCCGCGTCGATCCCGCTGAGCGATCCACAATGCAATTCGACACGCTCGAGGCGCTGGACTTGTCCCGCAGGCCACAACCCGGCGCGCCGCTGCTCCAGCCCTACATTCGCATCCAGCGCGGCTGCGACAAGTTCTGCACCTTTTGCGTCGTGCCGTTCACTCGGGGCCCGGAACAGAGCCGTTCGCCCGCCGCGATCCTCCAGGAGGCGCAGATGCTGGCCGACGCGGGCGCGAAGGAAGTCACGCTGCTCGGGCAGACGGTCAACAGCTACGCGCACATGCAGAACGGCAAGCGCTTTCGATTGAGTGATCTGCTCGCCCTCCTGCAAGATATCTCCGGCATTCAGCGGATCCGTTTTGTCACCAACCATCCCGGCGATTTCGGCGACGACATTCTGGCGGCCATGAGGGATCTGCCCAAAGTTTGTGAGTATCTTCACATCCCGGCCCAGAGTGGATGCAATGCAGTGTTGCGCCGCATGAAACGGCAATACACTGTCGAGCAATACATCGACTTGATTGCCCGGGCCCGCGACACGGTTCCGGGGATCGAAATCGCGAGCGATTTCATTGTCGGATTCTGTGGCGAGACCGACGCCGAGTTCGCTGAAACGGTCAACTTGGTCGAAGATATGCAGTACAAGAACATATTCTGCTTCAAGTATTCCCCACGGCCGGGCACCGCAGCAGACCGCACGATTTCGGATGATGTCCCCATGCCCACCAAACGCCAGCGCAACATCGACCTTTTGAACGTCCAGGAGCGCATCTCGCTGGATCGCAACCGCCCAATGATCGGGCAGATAGTGGAAGTCCTGGTAGAAGGCTACAGCAAGGCCGCCCTCAAAGCTCAGGAGGCCGAACAGTCGCGCGGGCAAGAGGTCGGCTGGCGACGATCCAACCAACTGGTCGGCAGAACGCGAGGCGACCAAATCGTGGTCTTTGATGGGAACGAAGGGCATGTCGGACAACTGGCCCAGATTCGGATTACGGCCGCGACGGCCTTGACTCTGCACGGTGTTCGCGTTACTGAACAAGCGAGCAGAATGGATTCGATTTTGCCGGTGCTTCAACATTCTCGTTAGGAAAGGTTGGACCCATGGCAACACTCACTGAGAAGTGTGAACGGACTCACGGCGCGCGGGATTGCCAACCTCGCAAACAACCGCGCTATCACGTCATCATGCTGGACGACGACGATCACACTTATGACTATGTGATCGAGTTGCTTCAGAAGCTCTTCTGCCTGTCGAAGGCCGACGCCTATCGCAAGGCCGTCGAAGTTGACACCGCCAGCCAGGCAATCGTCGACACCACGACCAAGGAGCGGGCGGAGTTCAAACGCGACCAGATCCATGCATACGGCAGTGATTGGCGTGTTGAATCCTGCTGCGGCAGCATGAGTGCCATGATTGAACCTGCGCTTGATTGACATTCCCGCGCTACTCTAAGCGGCGCTCGCTCCTCTCTGCACGGGTTCTTGGAGCGTACGTGACCAATGCAAACACGATCAGCGACAGCGACATGACCAGCACAACTTGGCGCGTGCGCTCGCCCGTGTAGATGCTCGCCAAACTCCGGGGTACGAAACACGCCATCCACCGGGGCAACTCCACCGGATCGGCACGCGTCACTCCAGCCACGACGGGTGTTGGGTAATCCAGGCCGCTGTTGCCGAGATAGGCGAGTCTGCCGAGCGGGCGATAGGCCAACTGGCGCTGAGCGAGCCGTACGTTCACCTGCGGGTCCGTGCGCAGGGCTTCCTTGAGGCTGACTTGGCGGGTGATGCGCTCTTCCATTCGCCGCGTCACGGACTGCTCATGCTGTTCGATCGCCAGCAAACCACGATAGGCTTCGATCGGCGGCCCCAGGATACACGGCACCGCCGCCGCAACGCCCATCGTCGCGAGCACCCAGAACATCAAGCTGTGCGCCAATGGTTCCCGCAACGTGCGAACCCTCAAGACCGCCTCCTATCCCTTGCTCCACAGTGAGCCGCCATACATCGCCTGATCGCCCAGATCCCGTTCGATGCGCAGAAGTCGATTATACTTCGCGATGCGATCGGACCGACACAGGCTGCCGGTCTTGATTTGCCCGGCGTTGGTAGCGACTGCGATGTCGGCAATGGTCGTGTCCTCCGTCTCTCCGCTGCGATGCGAGATCACCACCGCCCAGCCGCTCCGTTTGGCCAGCTCGATCGCGCTCATGGTCTCGCTCAATGTGCCGATCTGGTTCACTTTGATCAAGATGGCGTTGGCACTGCGCTCGCTAATGCCCCGCTGCAAGCGCTGCGTGTTCGTAACCAGCAGGTCGTCTCCTACGAGCTGGACTTTGTCGCCCATCGCAGCGGTCATGGCCTTCCAGTTATCCCAGTCGTCCTCCGCAAGTCCGTCCTCCAGCGAGCGAATCGGGTACTTCTCCACCCACTTCTGCCAATAGGCAATCATGTCCGCGCCGGAGACCTTCCTGGCCGGATCGGACTTGAAGAACGTATAGCAACCGGCCTCTTTGTCGTACATTTCGCTGGTTGCCGGATCGAGCGCGATGAAGATGTCGCTCCCCAGCTCATATCCCGCAGCCGCCACAGCCTCCGCGATCAGCTCGAGCGCCTCTTCGTTTGACTTGAGATCGGGGGCAAAGCCGCCCTCGTCGCCGACCGCGGTGCTGTACTTCTTCTT
>JACZTW010000279.1 GCA_022573485.1 Planctomycetota bacterium | reverse complement strand
CGCGAAGACCGCACTGGAAGAATACGGCATTGAGATCCAGGCCATGGGCATCCGGCGGCTGTCGTTCCCCAAGTCCGTCAGCGAGAAAATCTTTGAACGAATGAAGGCCCACGAGCAAAAAAAGGCCGCCAAGTATGAAACCGAAGGCGAGGCCCAGGCCCAGGCGATCGTTGCTGAGGCCAGCGCCGTGAGTCGGAACATATTGGCCGTCGCCGACCGTCTTGCGGAGCAAATCAAGGCGGAAGCAAAGGCCGAAGTGGGCGAGTACTACAAGGAATTCGATAAGCATGTCGAGTTGCGGCTGTTTCTGGATCGCCTGGAGGCGACCGTCCGGGCGCTGCAGGAGCGCACCACGATTATCATGGATAGTGCCTTTGCGCCGTTTAACCTCTTTGACATTGATGCGGACGCACGCGCCGATGCCAGCGATGGCAGCGAAGCCCCGCTCGCCCATGTTCCCTGACATGCGACCGTCGCCGCATCGGTGAAGAAAGAGAGTCAGTACACATGCAGATGCACGACGACCCCGAATCGCGGGATCATGCGGAGGGCGGCCTGGCGTTCGAAGCGATGGATGCCTCCAGCCAGTCGCTGGCCGACGCGCTACGCGTCAGCTTTCGAGTTCTAAAAGCGGTCCTCGTCATCGTGATCGTTCTGTACCTTGGCTCCGGCATGCAGTGCCTGGAGCAGAATGAAAAGGCGCTGGTTCTTCGTCTGGGCAGAATTCAAGATAAAGTCGAGGGTCCGGGCGGCCTTGTTTTTACATTTCCCCGACCGATCGATCAATTGATCAAAGTGCCCGTGACCGAGAAACGGACCACGATCCTTATAAGACAGGATCTCCATGTCAAGGAAGGCGAGGAGCGCAGCGAAGTGCGGCGCACCGGGGGATTGGATCCCAAACTGGACGGCTCGATCATGACGGGTGATCGTGGATTGGTGCACGCCCAGTGGATCGTGACCTACGAGATCGACGATCTTAAGAAATTCGTCACCAACGTCTTTGACGCCGAAAAGAAAGGGGAGAAGTCAGGGGAGAAGCCGCTGATTGAGCTGGCTGTTGAGAATGCAGCCATTGAAGTAATTGGTCAAATGGCGGCGGTGGACGTCGTTCGGAAAGAGATCAGCATGATCCAGGAGCGTGTGCAGAGCAAAGCGCAGGCCACGCTGACCGCCCTGGAGACCGGAATCAAGATTGCCAATATCGACGCCAAGCCGTCCTGGCCTGTTCAGACCAAGGCGGCCTTCGAGAAGGTCACCAACGCCAGCAGCAACAAGCGAAAGAAGAAGGATGACGCTCAGAAGCGCAGCAAGGAGATTCTCAACGGCACGGCGGGCCCGGCGCACGTCAAGCTGAAGGCTCTGTTCGATGAGTACCTGGCCGCCAAGCGCGCGAAGAACGGTGGAGTGGCAGCGCGCAAGATGGCGGAAATAGAGGACGTGATCCTCCACCAGGCCACCGGCAGAGCCAGCGAGGTGATCCAGGAGGCGCGGAGCTTCAAGAAGATGGCTTTGGAGGACATTCGGGCGGATGCCCTGGAGTACAGAGCCCTCCTGCCGGAATACAAACGAAACCGTGAGATGCTGTTTTCGCGGTTGTGGTATGAAGCTCAAGAGAAGATTCTTTCCAATCCGAAGATCACCAAGCGTCACTTGCCCGCGCGTCAAAAGGAGGTGCGCTTGATCATCGGCCCCGATCCAATCGAAAAGGCCGAGCGCGAACAGAGAGCGCTCGAGGAGAAAAAGAAGGCCAAGGGTGACTTCTCGGATGTCGAGCGACGGTCGCGACGGTCGGGGATGACGCCCAGTCGAATGAAGCGGCAGCTCCGTTGACAGCGGGTCCGGAATCATCATCGACTGTGTGGACGGGAGTGTGTTAGCTGATGAGCCGCGATCGCGTCATCGTCAAGACAGTGGGCCTGACCAAGGTCTTCAAGGATTTCTGGCGGCGCGACAAGGTCGCCGCGGTGCAGGATCTCAACCTTGAGGTCCGCCAGGGCGAAGTCTTCGGCCTGCTCGGCCCCAATGGTTCGGGCAAGAGCACGACGATCAAGATGCTGCTCGGGCTGCTCTATCCCACGCGCGGCCGAATCAGCCTCTTCGGCCGCCCGCCCACGGACGTGGCCACCAAGTCCCGCATCGGTTTCCTGCCCGAAGAGTCGTATCTGTATCGCTTCTTGAACGCCCGCGAAACGCTGCAACTCTATGCCAAGCTGTTTCGACTGGACGCCAAGGTTCGCGCCTCGCGGATCGAGAAGTTGCTGGAGATGGTCGGCTTACAGCACCAGGCCAAGCGCCGCATCGGCGAATACTCCAAAGGCATGGCCCGGCGCATCGGGCTGGCGCAGGCATTGATCAACGATCCGGACTTCCTGATTCTGGACGAACCCACCACGGGGCTGGATCCGATCGGAACCCGGCAAATCAAAGAACTCATTCGCGAGCTGGCATCGCGCGGCAAGACGGTGCTGCTCAGCAGTCACCTTCTTTCCGATGTTCAGGACGTGTGTGATCGCTTCTGTATTCTGTACGGCGGGCGTGTGCAGGCTGTGGGTGACATCGACGAGCTGCTGCGCCAGCAGGGATCGACGCAAATCACTGCGCCGCACCTCAAAGACGAGACCATCAAGGAAATTGAGCAGCTCATCCGCCGGCGTGAAAACAAAGCCGTGACGTCGGTCGAGCATCCCACGGAGCGTTTGGAGCATTTCTTTGTGCGGATCGTGGAGGAAGCTCAAGCTTCACGCGTGGCGACAGCCGGCGTGGAGGCGGGCGGCGAATTGCCGGATTTCCTCAGCGAAGAGCAGGGCGAGACGATCGTCGAGACACTGGTGTCCGCAGCCGATCAGCCGACCGCCGAGGTAGTGGCAGCGTCCGCGCCGGATCGAATCCAAGCGCAGGAAGACCCGGGCGCGCACGTGCTGAGTGACCTCATGGAGACAGCCGCCCCGGCAGAGGAAGCGGAACATCGACCGCAGGAAGCAGTTGTTGCGGCGCCCGATGCCTCCGTGGCACAGCCCGGGCGGGCCGGCGAGTCGAGCGAAGATGCGGACGGCGACGTGGATCGCGGCGTCATTGATGCTCTGCTGGACAAGTCGGAGGATGGGCCCGGTGGGTAGAATCCTGACCATCGCCCATCACACCGTTCGCGAGGCGGTTCGGATGAAGGTCGTGATGGCTTTTGCCGTCCTGATCTTGGCCCTGATTTGCGGGCTGCCGTTCGGTATCCAGAGGCCCAATGCCACGGTCACTGCCACGGTGCAGACGTTCTTGACTTGGTCGTTGACGCCCCTGGGCGTGATTCTGAGCTTTCTCGCCGTATTTCTGGGTTGCTTGTCCATCTCCGATGAAATGTATCACCGCCAAATCTACACCTTGGTGAGCAAGCCGATTCCGCGTTGGCAGTACATCGTCGGCAAGTGGCTCGGCGTCGTGCAAGTGCTGACCGGGTTGCTGATTTTCGCCGGGCTGCTGACCTACGTGATGGCGCGGGTTCTGGCTTCGGCGGAGCCGGTCGACGAGATTGACAAGTTTACGCTGGAGCACGAAGTGCTGACGGCCCGGGCGCACTCGCCGCTGCACATCCCGGATTATACCGCCTTAGCTGAACGAGTTTTCGCGCAATTGAAGGCAGACGGGCGTTACTCGGAATCCTCGCCGGCGGCCCAGCGAGCGATCAAGGCCAGAATCGCTAGGGAATACAGCCAGAGATGGCGGGCGATCACTCCCGGAGAGGTTCGTGAGTTCGAGTTCAGGAATCTGGGGCTGGTGGAGCGGTCGCGTGAGAAGACCATGCAACTGCGCTACAAGGCGAAGGGTATGGGCTATGCCCAGGACGAGGTTTTGCAGACGCAGTGGATTTTCGGCGATCCCCGGGATGCGGACGTCTACCAGCCTGATCCGCGGCGTGATGTGATGGATCGCTATCATGTCATTTCCTTCCCGGCGAGTTGCGTATCGCCGAACGGCAGGCTCAAAGTCGGCGTCCAGAACCTGGACCATCTGCGTAGGGAGGGGCACCCGGGCGCCACAATTGCCTTCGAGGCCGAAGAGGGCTTCGAAGTGCTCTACAAGATCGGCTCTTTTGAAGGCAACATGGCTCGGACGCTGTTTCTAATTTGGTGTCGTGTGGTCCTGATCGCCTCGCTGGCCATTTTGTCCGCCACGTTCCTGTCCTATCCCGTCGCCTGTTTGCTGACGTTCATGTTTTACGTGCTGTCGGTCAGCGGCGGCTACGTGGTTGACGCCCTGGGTTTCGGCGGCGCTCAGGACGGCGTCTACGGGGCGGCCAAACCGTTTGTCAAGGCCATGCTGGAGATGGTGTTTTGGCTGTTGCCCAAGTTCAGCGAGTACGACGGCGTGCCGACCTTCGTGGAAGGGCGGAACGTCACATTGATGTGGGACTTGCAGGCCATGGGCAAACTGGTCCTGTTTCTGTCTACGATCATTCTGTTGATCGCGTGTATTGTTTTTCGACGACGGCAGGTGGCGGAGTTGAGCGTATGAGGTGAGAGTCCGTGGCGCGATCCGACGCTTTGACATTGGGGGAACACCTCGACGAACGCGGCCGCGTGGTGCGCGTCGATCGGCTGGTGCGGTATGTTTGTGTGGTGAGCGCCGTGGTCTGTGTCGGCATCGCCGGCGTGGTACTGCTGCCCGGAATTCACGAGCAGCGCAAAGAACTGCAGTTGGTTGTGGGGGAAGAGACATTTGACGACATGCCTCCCGGCATCGCGCTGCCGACGGCGTTGCTCTCGACTTTTCGCGGAGTGATGATCCACTTTCTGTGGACGCGCGCCGAGGAACTCAAGCAAGAGAGCAAGTACTTT
>JACZTW010000028.1 GCA_022573485.1 Planctomycetota bacterium | reverse complement strand
GCGAGGTCGAAGGCACCCCCGGCGCCGTCGCCGTTGAGGTCGGCGGGGCAGTCGTTTGGCTCGGGACATAGGCCCCAGCTTCCAAGCAGGATGGCCAGGTCGGCGGCATCGACGTCTCCGTCGATATCGAGGTCGGCGGGCGGGCCGATCAAGTTGAGCGTCAGTTGATCCATGATCGCCGGGGCACTCTTGCCGTGGAGTTCCCAGACGTCGTAGGCGATTTGGCCTCGGTCGTCAGTGATGTTCTCGTCGCGAAGGAACTCGATGTACTCCCGCGACGTGGTCTGGAAGTAGAACGTGACGGTTACTTGGACGGCGGTTTTGGGAATAGCGTACTCGGAGTCGTCCCAGTATTGGCCGTCGGCGTAGGCGTAATCGACCGGCCCGGCCTGCACGCTCTCGAAGCCGGCGTTGGTGAAGCCGATCGGCGGGATGCGGTTGTCCAGGATGATGGTGTTGTTGATTGCAAAGTGGAACGACTCGCCCACCGGCAGGCCGGTGATGTCGGCCATGGCCTGATCCATGCCGAGTTTCATTTCGTAGACCTTGGTGTCGGCGGTGGTCAGGGTCGCGGTCTCGGCGTCGTAGGCGCCGTGCTCGGCGACGAGTTGATCCTCTTGATCGAAGAAACGCACGTTGAGCCACATGCGCCGGCCTTCGGGATAGCCGGTGGGCAGCTTGTGGCCGGCGTAGTTGGTGATGCGGACGCGGAGGATGTCGTCCTCGACGGTCAAGTCCATGTCGGAGGCATTCTGGAGCATCTGCAGCACGCGGGCTCGGGCGTCGTTGGCGATGTCATCGTTCAGTCCGGTGTCCCAGTCGCTATAGAGCGTGCGGACGGCGCTCAATACCCAAGTGTTGCCGCCGTTGAAGGCGTGCTGGGGCATGTGGTCGTGGGCGGGGAATTCGTCACCGAGGTTGCAAGCCGGGCCAACGCGATCGGGCATGTGGCAATCCTGGCAGATCTCCATGACGCCCGTGGGGTGCTCGCCTCCGAAGCGCCCGTCGAGCTGCACGCCGCCGGCGGCGAACTGGCTCTGCGACCATTCGCCGTAGGTGCGCTCGACCGGGAACATGTCGGCCTGGAGCATCGTGGGATGCGGCTGGCCGAGCTCGTTGGGCAGGTAGCTGCCGTCGGGCTGGCGGCTGAAGGCCGGGTTGCTGACGTCGTGACACGTGCCGCACAAGTCGGCCTTGCGGTGGAACGGCGAGAGGATGATGTTCACGGCATCGCCGTGCGGGTTGTAAGGCCAGTCGTCGCCGGATTCCGGCCCGCGGCGGACGTCGCTGGGATCGACGACATACTGGGCCGAGCCGAACTCCGCCGGCAACAAGCCCGCGATGATCAAGTCAAAGATGATGGGCACGTCTTCGGCCGGGCTTTCGGCCGGGTCATACGCGGGGTTGACCAGTCGGTGGCAGAAGTGGCAGGTCACGCCGTCGAAATCGACCATCTCGCTGAACCCGGAGCCGTCGGTGGGTGTGGCGCGGCCGCCCAGCCAGGCACCGGGTGCGTGGCAGCGGATGCACAGGTCGCCGCTCTCGCCAGCGTCCTGATTGGCGATGGTGAGCGCGGCATAGAAGATCGGGTCTCGCGAGGCTTGAGCCATCATGCTGCCGACCCAGTTGCGGAAGGGCTCGGCTTCGTGCGGCTGGCCGTAGTCCGGGTCATAGAAGCCGTGACACATGTGACACAGCGGCGACGCGGGCTCAATGGGCGTCAGTTCGATGCCGCCGGGATCGGGTTGCGTCCCCGGCAGGAAGAAGTCTTCGACCGTCGTCGGCACCAACGGAGGCGGAGGATCGCCCGCAAAGATTGTGCGTTGGCGCTGCGCAAGCAGGCAGCATGTCACGACAATCAATGTGATCGAGCTTCGCCGGATGAATCCAGAATGCGTCGGTCTACTCACGAAGATACCGCCTTACTCCCGGCGCACATGGGCTGTTTCCCGCTGGTCAAGACTCGAGATGGATTGGGCAGAGCGCCACGAATTCAGGTGGCGTTACAGACCTGCTCCGTGATTGTTCCTTCCCGCAGTCGGCACGTTCCGATATCGATTATATTCAGTCCGCACGACGAAGGGAGCCCAATTACACGGAAATCGACAATTATTAGAAGATTCGATGCGTTCGGACACCGGCTGCTACTGCGGCTGGGAGTGCGGAGAAGCGGGGGCACGGCGGGAAATCCGATTATGGGAATCGATGTATTCTGTTTTCGGACCGATGCGGTGCCTGCATTGACTGCGGCGTGACGTGAAACGAGTGCGGAGCGCAACTACTTGATCAGGCGAGCGTTGGCCCAGTCAGCGTGGTCGCCGATGTCGAGTTGCTCCGCCTGTTGGACGACCAATTGGATGACGCGCACGCCGGCCAGATCCACGAGCACGTCTCGCGGATCGTCCCGGCCAGTGATTGCGCCGCTGTTGAACAGTTCGCGATCGTCGCCGAACACTTGGAAGATCACGTGGCCGGCGGGCCGGGTGAAGTCGTCGATGCCAACCGTAGCAGCGAACGACCGGTAGGCCTGGTCAAGTTGGTAGGTGATCTCGCTGTGAGCATGTACGCCGAGGCCCTTGGCGTATGATCGCCCGTTCAGCGCCAGCGGCCGGTTGCTGACCGCCCTGTCAAAGCGGACCGGCCAACGGATGTCGAACGCGCTGCGCTGCTGTTGGTCGCTCGGTTGCAAATCGCTGAGGTACACAACGCGAGTGCTATTGAATCGAATCTCGTGAATGGTGGGAACGGAAAGCGAGATGGTCGCATCTGAAACGCCGCGTATCGAAATCGTGTCCGAGGAGGTGCGGAGGATGTGGCCTGCGATGCGATATCCGTCGTCGATCACGCATACTGCGGGGGCCGGCTTGGCACCGGCTACGGCGGCCAAGACCAGTCCAACTGTGTTGCGGGAAGTGAAGCGCAAGACCCTGTTTCGGAAGTTGAACGAGCCGCCATCGCCGGAAATGGCTTCGATGGCGCCCTCCAGCGATCGGGGCTTGTCGTCGCGGAGCGCGATGAGCGTATCCTTCGACTCGCTTCGTGCGGCAAGATGCTCCTGCATGAGTTTGCCGAATCTGGCCTGGTGCCGGTTCCATTGGATGGCGGCGATGTCCTTCAAAGCCACGGTGACCCGCTCGGCGAAGGGCGTCTTGAGACGCACCGCGGTCTCGTCCCCATCAACGATGTCCGCCGGAATGATCGAGCCATTGTTGCACCACACCGTCACCGCCCACTCTTGCGAACGGGTCGGCGCAAACGCGTCGATGAAACGCAGCGAGATCAAATCGTCTGCGGACAGGATCTCCCGCCGATCCTTGGTGCGCAGGCCGATCTTGCCCGGCTCATCGACGGGCAGCCATTCTCCTGTGATCACCGAGCCGTCAATGCGCGTGGCTTCGACCGGCACCGCGCCTCGACTGAGCTCGCCGAAGTCCGCGCCGGCCAAGAGAGTTTGCCCGGCGCCGATCAGCAGCGTGGCAGCGATGATTCCAACGGATCGAGTCATTGTTCGCGGGCAAGCTCCTTGTAGTATTGCTCAACCAGTTGACGGTAGCGGTTGGGGAAGTTCTCTTGCAAGACCTGCAAGATGCGGGCGCGTTGCTGCGGCTTCATGCTGCCCCAGACCTCGCCCGGAGCGGCACGCGGGGCGCTGTGCAGTTGGCCCTGCGTCGCTTTGCCCTGCGGCAAGGCTGACTGCGAGGCAGGCCGCTGAGGAGTCTGAGCTTGCTGGGCAGAGGGTTGCCCCTGGCCCTGTTGCTGTTGCTGTTGCTGTTGGCGCTCCTGTTGCTCCGCGTTGCGGATCATTTCCTCGAGGATCATCAAGGCTTTGGCCTGCTGGATTTGAGGATCGATACCGGTTTCGCCCTCGGTCAGCCACAGCCCGGCGTCGGCCATCAAGTGCGCGACTTGGCCCAAGTCTTTGCGCGGCGGCGGCGACATGCTTTGCAGCAACTCGCGGGATGACGCGCGCAGCGCAGGGTCACTCTCGGGATAGTCTTCCAGAAAATGGTTCAGCGCGTCGCGGGCCTGCTCGATCTGGAAGGTGTGAAACAGGCAGTAGCCTTGTAGGAACTTCATTTCCGCAACGTCGAGGCAGTACTCCGACACGTCGAAGCCTTCACGCAAATAAAAGTTCAACAGCATGGCAGCGTATTGGAGTTGGACTTCCTGCACGAGCGCCTTGGTCTGGAACAGCACGGCGTACGAGGACAGATAGCGATTGGAATTCAAGGATAGCTCGCCCATGATCTTGGCGCAGTAACCATACTGCCGGGCTTCGTAGGCATCCAAGCCGATCTTGAAACGCGGGTGCAACACCGCGAGCGCCTCGGGAATGAATGCACGCAGGGCCGTGCCGTCTTTGCGTCTCTGCCATTCTTCGGCGACGAAGCGGCGGACTGTTTCCGGATAGGATTCGCGCCCCTGGACGTACTCGACGAACCGCTCGACGACGTCAAGGGCTGAGTGCTGAGTGCTGAGTGCTGAGTGCTGAGGATTGTCTTGCTCGCTTTGCAGTGTCATCGCGAGAACCGGTCGGGGCAAGAGGGCGATGCCCGACAGGCCGGTGGCGATGATGCTGTGCATGACGAGTCTAGTCATGTGTTCCCTTGGTCGCGGGCTGTCGCGTCAGCTTGCTGTTCATCTCGGAGGCCATCTTCGCGACGCCGGTTTGCTTTTCGGCAAGTCGGCTGAGTTGGCCGGGGTCACTTTCTCCGACGCGCTGAAACGCCTTTGTTCGGCGAAACACACGCGTCTGGAGTCGGGCGAGCAGCTTCAACTCCGCCGACGTCGGAAGCAAGCCGGGTTCGCCCGGCTGCCCCTGTTGGTCCTGCTGATTCTGATCCTGCGCCAGGTCGGCCTGCGACTCATTCTGCTCGATGGCCTCCAGAATATCCTCGATTGTCGCGACGATGTCTTCCTCCGCAGCCTGCGTCCGCAGGCCGACCTTTGAATCGGTCAGCCGCACGGCGACGGCGAGCATGTCATCTCGCAGGTATTCGACGAGCTGCGGCAGCACGGTCGTCGTGCCATCATCGCGCAGGATGCCCAGGCACACGTCGGCCAATTCGCCCAGGCCGCGCTCCTTCTGGCCCTGTTCGGCCGCACGCAATTGCTCGCGCCGCTTCCATTGGTCGCGCGGAATCAGGTCGAGTTCAATCGTGCGGCGGTTGACGGCCTGCTGTTTGGTCAACATGTCTTTGAACTTCTTCTCCAGGTCCGCCAGCTTTTGCTGCTGCAACTCGCGTTTGATTTTGTCGATTCTCTGTTGAATCTGCTTCTTGGCCTGCTCCAGTTGATCGACGGCTTGTTGCTGTTGTTGCGCGGCTGCGGCGGCGTTTTCTTGGTTCAATTGCTCGGTGGCGGCGTCCATGTGTTGCCGGCTCATTTCCACGTTGTCCTGGCCTGGAGTGGGTTCGGACGAGGCCTCGTTGTCCTGCATTTTCTCGGCCAATCGAGCAGTCTGTTCGCTGGTCTTGGCTTGCTCGTCGGCCAGTTCTTTGAGATCGGGCTTCTCAACGTCCTGCTTTTGCCGCTTGGTCAACTTCTCCAAAGCGCGCTTCAAGTCCTCGATGGCGTCTTCCTGGGCGTCGGCTGCCACCGCGAGGGCATCATCGTTCATTTCGTCCACGGCGTCGGTCATGTTGCGCTTGGCAGAGGCGGCAGCTTTTGCGGAATCCGGTTCGTCCTTCTCTTGGAGCAACTTCGCCAGTTCCTCGGCCTGCTTGGCCAGTGCCTGCTGCCGGTCGAGCAAGTCTTGCTTGGTGGCTACGTCGTCGGCCTTGGTCGCTCTGGCCTTTTGGGCTGCGGTGCGGGTGTCGGCGAGCAGAGCCTCTTGCTTGCTCAGCAATTGTTCGATGGCTGCTGCGGCTTCGGCGTCACGCTCGCCGCCCTCCTGAGCTTGCTGCGCCGCGCGAGATTCATCGCGAAGGCGGCTCTCCTTTGAAATGAGCTTGTCTAACTCCTCCGCGAGCTTCTGCAGGCGTTCGATTTCCTTTTTGCGTTCTTCCGAGTCGTCCTCGTCTTCGATCAGCAGGGTCAGCAGCGTGGACAAATGCCCCAGCAGTTTGTCTTGCTCGGTGAGTGCTTCATCGAGCCGGTCTTCGTTGAGAACCTCGATGACGGTCTCGAGTTGCCGGCGAATGCCGAGTTCGCCCATGCGGGCCAGCACCTTCTCCATGCGGCGGGCTTTCTCCGGTTCCGATTCCCTGAGCTGCTCGATCAAACGGTACATTTGATCTTCGAGCTGCAGAACGCGGCCGTGGATAATCCGCTCCTTGGTGGCCAGCGGCGCTTCCGAAGCGCCGTCCTCGGAATGAGCGGGCGCGCCAAAGACTGCGAGCAACGCCAGAACGACCGTCCACTGCAAGCAAAGAAAATTTGGCCACGAAGGCACCAAGACTTGGCGCGGCCTTCGGCCGCAGCCAAAGTAGCCAGTAGCCAGTAGCCAGTAACGAGTAGCAGACAGCCAGTTGAGAACGGGCACGGTGCGAAGAGGGATCGTAAGCTTCTGCGTTAAAAATCCGCGTGGCGCGCGAAGGGAGCGATCGTTTGCAATACGAAGAGCGGCGGCAACTCTGCGTGTCGTTGTGACACGCGCAAGCGGCTGGCGACGATCCAGCGGGCGTTGCTCGAGTATGTGAGGAGTCAAGGCATCCATAACTTCATTATCTTCGTGCCTTCGTGTCTTGGTGGCCTAATTGTCCTGGAAGATGTCGTCCAGTTGACGGTTCAATGTCTCGTCGGTTTCCTCTTGAAGCTCCTTCTGCATCCGAATGATAGTCTGAAGCAAGCTGATGGTCTCATGGAATCCCTCCCATTTCGTCATGTTCTCGGCGATGCGCCTCATTTCGACGACCACTTGGTCCTGTCTGCGATCGATTTCGCGGAAGGCAGTGCTGCTGGGGTCTCCGCTGATGCGATCGACAAGCTCTGCCAGATCCGTGATGGCGCGGCTGGCGAGTGATTCGAGCGGCGTGACGATGTCATCGACCAGTCGTTTCTCAACTTGCGCCGAATTCAATTGGTTAATGACGAGTTCCTGGTGGATTCGTCGAAACTGTTCGCCCACGTGGCCGACCTGCCGGGCGATTTGCCGCTGACGGCGCTCAAGCGTGGCGAAGTTGATCGCGCTCGGCCTGGAACCGCCACCGCGAGTGAAGATTGCGGCTGCACTGAGCGTGTCCTGGCGGAGCTTTTCTTGAATATCGATGAGTCGCTCGAATTCCTGTCGATATTCCTGCTCGCGGCGGCTGAGTTCCGCCAGCAGGGCCTCGGCGCTGACCACGCGGAGCGTGTAGCGCGCCGACTCGCCCACGCCGGGGCCCGTGATGTCGTTTTGATCCTGCGCCCGGGCCTGCAACATGAGTTGCTGCCCCTCAAGCACACCGAGCGTCGAAACTGCGAGTTGCATGGTGGTGGTCACTTGTGTGCTGCCAGGGCTCACGTCCTCGATGGGGATCGAGCCTTTGCCCGCCTCTTCGGTCTTGATTTCGTGCATGAGTTCCGCAGCCTGCAATCCATACCGATCCTTGAAAGACAGCTCCAGCCGAAGCTCCGCCAGCGGCGTGATCAAATCGCCGACGCCCACAATCGTGAGGCTCGCCGTAGGCGGTGCATCGGGGACCATCCGCACGAGAAACTGCCGCGGCCGAGTATTCATGAGGCCGTCCACATCCGTCAGTTCGAACGAATAAGTGGCGTTGTGATCGGGTGTGAATCGGGCTGCGTAGGTGCCCTCATTTGCCGTCAATTCCTGCTCTTCTGCCAAATCGCGCAAGAGGGCAGCCCGCCGGAGCGGCTTGTTGCTGCGAAAGCGAATCTCGACCTCGCTGCCGTGCAGGAGTTCGATCAGCGACCGCCCCGCCTGCAACTCGCGAGGCGGTTCTCGCGTGTAAGCCGGCGGGGAAACAGTGACGGCCACGTCCACCAAGCCGGGCCGATCGACGACGCGAACCTGGACGGCCTCATTCCGAGCATCGCCGCCGCGAACGCGGAGGGTCAGCGCTTCATTCAAGCGGGGAATCGTGAACCTGAACTCATCGCGTCCCACAGCCGTCAATGAATGCGACTCGCTCCGGCCCGATTCAAAGCGCAGGTCCATTTCGACTTGCCGCGGGCGCCGGCCTCGCGCTTGAACGCGAACGACCAAGTCGTCCCCTCGTGGGGCATAGATCACGCCGTCCTGATCTTCGTCGTTGAGGACTACCAAATAGGTGTTTTGCTTCCAGGCGGCATCGCCCAGCAGGATGTTCCGCTCAAACCACGTGCCCATAGCCTCCGGGGCAACCAGCGTGAAGCCGACGAGCACAGCCAGAACTCCGCAAATCACGCCACTCTGCCTCCGAACACGCCCATGATTCAAAACCGCGTCCATGGGCAAATCCCGCGCGATCCGCGACGCCTCTTCGATCACGCGATCGACCAATTCAGGACTGAGGATGGAGGACTGAGGACTGAGGGCGGAGGACTGAGGACTGAGTGCTGAGTGCTGAGTGCTGAGTGCTGAGAATTCTAAAGCGCTGATCAGGCGGCTTTCGAGTTGCGGGAACTTTCGTTCAACGATCATCGCTGCGTCGGCGACGTCCAGGTCGGCCATCAGGGGTTGAATGAGTCGCTTCCACACTGAGAAACCAATGACTGCGATGACGACCAAGAGCAGGGTCGCGCGAAGGTCCACGCGCAAGTGAAAGAGATAATCGATGCTGATTTGAGCAATAAAGCACAGCAGCACGATCGCACTGGTGTCGGCCAGGCCGTCGGCGAACACATAGAACCGAATCCGGCGTATCAGCGCGTGCAGCCTCGGCAGGATTCGCGATTCGAATAAGCCTATGGCAGCAAGTTCGATCATCGTTCTCTCGTACCCCGCCGCGGCGGTGTATCTGCTTAGCTTCTGGTCGTCCCGTAGGGACATTCGATAATAGCCCAGTCCCGGCGCGCCGGGACTGGGTTCCAGGTCCATGACCTGGATGTAGTCCCGTAGGGACGGCTGAGGCGCTCGACCTCAGAGACGTTCGCCTACTCCACTTCAGTCGTCCCGATGGGACTCATTGGCTCAAGAGCACACTTGCATCCCAGTCCCGGCGCGCCGGGACTAGGCTATTTTCATCAGGCCCCTACGGGGCTGACATCCACGTGATGCATAACCGCCGAACGCATATGCGTCGTGTGCATCCCAGAATACACCGTGACTGCGATTCACAACAAATGCCACCGCTTTCTGAGCGCCCATTCCAAACTGAGCAAACCCACAAGCCCGGCCAGCATCCAGCCCGTGTCCCACAACGGCTCGGCGTGGCCTCGGGTGGTCGTTGTTTCGTGGCGATCAGGGATGCGCTCCGGCAGAGCGAACGCATCGTTGATTTCGCTATAAGCCCCGCCGGCTGAACGTCGGGCGAGTGTTACCAATTGCTTGCGATCCATCTGCGGCTTGAGGATTTCCCGATCGGATTCGCGGACCTCGACCTCGTGAGTGAGGATTGCATCTTCTTCGCCAGGCGCTCCCGGAAGACGAATCGAGGCAATGTAGCGGGCCGGCACCGGTGCCGACTGCGGCGGCACGAATTGCCCTTTGTACCAGCCGATGCGATTCGGATCGGAGCGCAGCGTGATCTGTATTGGCTCGATGTTGGCGCGGCTGCTCGTGATATCGAGAAGCACCGAGGGCACGTCGAGCGGTTGATAGTCGGCATTGCTCAATCGCGCCCGAAACACAATTGGTTCGCGGGCTGAGTAGCGGGTGCGATCCGTCTGAATTTGCCCGCGGGCGGTGTCGGGAGACAGACGGCCCTCCGCCAACTGACGAATATTCTGCACCCAGAACTGGTCGAACAGGTTCTCACCATACCGCCGCCAGCGCCACGTGCCGTCGAATCCCAGAAACGTGGTCCGCCCCGCACCGACGAACTGCGTCGCCAGCAACACATGTCCGCCGGCGGAGTTGCGCATTCGAGGATGGCCATGCCGCAGCAGCACGGTCGCCGCAGCCTTTTCATGCCGTACCGGGTAGTGCCAGAAAACGCGACCCAGTTGTTTCCACATCTCTCCGCTGCGGGTCGTTTCGACGCCGGCCAGACGCCCGGAGAACATCGCATGATCCAGCGCACCCCGCGCGAACTCGATCGGCTGAGCCTGCCGCTGGTAATAGCCGATCTCGTTGATGATGAAGTCGGCTTCCGGATGTGGCACCACCGGCAACAGCCGCACGAGCGGCTCAGCCGAGGGCGTGTGGAAAAACGTGGGAGTGTGACCGCGTGCGGCGCAGTACATCAGCCCCGCGCCGTTGCGGGTCACGTGCGTATCGACGAGTTCCGCCCAGCCATCCGGCAAAGACCGGGCATCCGGGTCCAAAAGAACGATCACGTCATAGTCAAACACTTCGGCGGCGCTGTCCGGCAGATGATCGATCACCGTGTTGCCGTCGCGGACGGCCCTGCGATCTGCTGATTGCAACCAGCAGGCTACGTCGAACGTTTCATCGCGCTCCAGGAGCCGGGCCAGGAAGCGGTAGGTCCAGCTCGGGCCGCTGGCGACCAGCAGCACCTTCATTTTGTTGTCCAGAATGTTCACGTACGTCTGGCTCTGATTGTCGCTTGTGATGGGCTCCGCAACGCCCGCTGTAGCGCGAATGGTGAACACCGATCGGCCCGCGCGTTCGCCGCGATAGGCAAAGCGCAGCGGGTATCGCGTCATGCCGGGAACGGTTCGGATCGTCTTGCTTTCGACAAGCGTCGGTTCGCCGGTCGCTCCGGCCTGTTTGGTGAGGAGTTCGACCGTGATTACCTCGCCCGTGAGGCCAACGGTGTCGATGCGTGTTTCGATTTCAAAGGGATCATTGATGAAAGCGTTGGGCGGCGCGACGAGTTCTGCCACTCGGCAGTTTCGGGGCGGGGCGGCTTCGCCGACGCCGATGGTGTAGATGGGTATATCCCGCGCTTGGGCGAAATCTCCGAGAACCTCGGCCGATTCACCTTGATTGAAACCGCCGTCGCTGATCACGACCACGGCAGCAGGTGCGCCGTTGAGCGAATCGACGGCCTGCCGCAGTGTCTGGCCGAGGTCGGTGGCCGTGCCGGAGTGATCCAGTCGGACATCGAATGTCTCAACGGCTACCGCTTCCTCATCATCGTCGGGATGTTCCGTGCGATCGGTCTTGAGCGTTGCGAGCCTCACGGTCTGGTCGGCGAACGTATACAGTTTGACTTTGTTGTGCCTGGTGAGACCCTTCAAGAAAGAGCCGTTGTTTCCCTTGAGAATCAACTCGACGAGATCTGCGCGCGGGTACGGCCCGGGCGGCGCTTCGCCGCTGCCAGCCTGCTCGAAGAAGTCCTCCAGAACTTGTTTCTCTTCGGCGTCAACGTAATGGTCTGCAATTTGGATACTGGAGGAGCCGTCGATCAAAACGAGCGTGTACGACTCAAACCGCTGATGCAGGTAAGTTGCCAGCACCGGCTCCAGCCAAATCAGCGCCAACAGCAGCACAACGACACAGCGCAAACCCGCGAGGAACATCCGGCGACCCATCGTCGAGCCCGCACGGGCTTCGGCCCGGTACGTACGCACCACCCACCAACACAAGCCGGCGAGCAGGGCCAGGCCCAACACCGCCGCCCAGTTCTCGGGCAGGCGAGTCAGCTCGAACCGCCGCTCAATATTTACTTGAGCAAGCAGCGTCGGCAGCGAGTTTTCGTATGTCCAATGCGTCATGACGCGCGCCCAAACCAGCAAGCCAGGGATTGTTCCAGCATCAACAGCATGACCACGCCGATGAGAAGCGCCGGCCAGAATTCGCGCAATGCTTCATCCGATTTCGCAGCCAGCACGGCGACATCGCTTACGAATTCAAAATCGATCTGCGGCGCGGATCTGCGGAGTTCAGCCTCAGTGCAGGAAGCGAGATTGCTCTCGCGCGAATCCAAATGTGCGGACAGCAGCCTTCGCTCCTGAGCGCCGTTCGCGCGCGTCAGCAGCAGCTCGTAAACGCCGACTTGATCGACCGTCGGCCAGTGCAATTCAATGGCCCGCCCGTCAGCCTGCGGTTCCCCGCGGAGCGCAATTTCCGGCTCCGAGGGGTAATTCGGTGTCCTGAGCACGGCTTCGCTTTGGTATCGGGCGGGGTCCAGAGACACGCGCAGCGATCCGCCGGCGGTTAGATGTGCTCGTGTCCGCTCGGGCCTGGCGGCGTACTGGCACATCTCCAGCATGGCCACCAAGTAGCTGGGTCGCCCAGGCCAATTGTTCCATTCGGAATCGGCGCTGGATGTCATCAGCAGCACCTTGCCCCTGCCCGATTCGCCACCGGCGGACTCGACGATGGCGGGCAATTGGCGCGCGTCGCTGAAACGAGCGACAACGCGAACATTCGACTGTTCATCGTCGCCGGCGTCGGTACTGGGCGGAACGCACTCGAAATACTGCCAAAAGGCGAGACTGGACAGAAACGGGTTTTGCTCGCCGCTGAAGACGCGGAGCATTGGGTGGGTCCAATCGCCGGTCAAGCCGGGCGGCGAGGTGGCATCCGTTACCGTAATCACTTGGCCCAACTGGCACGGCAACAGGCCGGCGCCGTTCTTGAACAATCGTTCGTTGTAAAGCTGGGCATCGACTTGGTCGCCGAGGAAAATCGCCAGCCCGCCGCCGCCGGCCACGAACGCTTCGATTCGGCCGACGGTTTCTTCGCTCAGACGATACACATTGGCCAGTATCAGCAAGTGAACGTCGTCCAGATTTGCGATGCCGGCGGCACTGTCAAGCTCGGATTCGTCTGCAATCGCGACCTGCACGCCGCTGAAGACTTCGCCCTCGGGGTGCAGGGCTGTTCGCAGCACTGCGACTTCATCATCAATCGTTCGCGTGCTCGGCTCGCCGTTGACGAGCAGCACTTTGATCGCCGATTGCACCCGCCAAGCCGTCGTGCATTGATCGTCAAGCCCAAGCGAATCCGTGGGAATCTCCACGCGAACCTGCTGAAAGTCATCCTCGGGGAAAGTAATGTCGATGGCCACGTCGGCGGATTGGCCTGGTGAGATCGCGGGCATACGCACGGTCGGCTGAGCGGCGTCGTTGAGATACACGTGCAGTTCCTGTTCCTCGAAGGTCTGGCTGCTGAAGTTGCTGATCGTGGCCATCAGGCGGCTGTCGATGGTCGCAACCATTTGCGGCTGGGTAGTGCGCAATGCCGTAATCGCGACGTTCGCCCGCTCCGCCTCCGCCACTTGGATGAGCACAATCCCCGGCTTGTTGAGTTCAGGCCAATCGTCGAACGCGGACAGCGGCGAACCAGAAGAAGAGGACTGAGGACTCAGGACTGAGGACTGAGGACTGAGCCAGTCGTTGCTTTGGAAATCGCTGACGATGTATACGGCTGTGTTTAGCTCCTGCGGGTCGGCGAGCAGATCCTCGACGAGCTGTACCAGCAAGTCATCAAAATGGGACGGGGATGATGACGGTTCCAGACGCTCGAGGGTCGAGCGCAGTTCCAGCAGTTGTTTTTCGTTGAGGGTCAAGTTGCTGACGATGGGCACTTGCGGTCGGGATGTTTTCAAGAACGTGATCCGATCGTGCGGTGCTTCCTGGTACGACCATTCGAGCAATCGGATGACCGTGGACCGCGCTTTGTCAAAGGTCGTCGTGGCGCCGGTCGTGTAGCTCATGCTGAACGAGTCGTCGAGAATAAATACGCGGTGGCGGGGCGCCTCGGCGCCGAATACGCCGGCCAAGCCTGTGGGGCGCATGTAAGGGCGGGCGAGTAGCAGGCCTATCAGGAAGATTGCGAGGCAACGCAAGATCAAAAGTATCAATTGCTGGATGTTGATCCTTCGGCGATTTTCCTTCTCCGCCATGATCAGGAAATCGATGGCCGCCCAGCGAATGCGTTTGAACCTTCGCTTGGCCAACAAGTGAATGATGATGGGGATGCTGACGGCGGCGCTGCCGGCGGCGAAAAGCCACGGCGTGACCAATCCGGCGAGGATCGCATGGTCGGCCATCATCGTGCGCGTGTCCGCATGGCGTGGGAACGCCGGGCCAGAAACGTCGCCAGGGCGACATCGAGCCGATCCGCCGTCGAGAGCAGTACATAGTCGATTCGAGTGTCCACGCAAAACGAGCGCAGCCGATGGATGAACCGCTCCACTTGCTCGAGGTACGATTTGCGCAGGGCCTGTGGGTCCGTCAGTAACTCCTGGTCAAACTCGATGCCCTCGAAGAGCGTCTGATCCTCAAACGGGAACTCGAGTTCATCTTGATCCAGAACGTGCATGACCATCACTTCGTGGCGTGTGTGGCGCAGGCGCTGGAGCCCCGCGATCACGTCGTCCAAATCCGTCAGGAAATCGGAGATGACCACGACCATGCTGCGGCGCTTGATGCGATCCGCCAGATAGCGGAACAGGATTTTCACATTCGTCTTGCCGTGCGGGGCATGTTCTTCGATGATGCGGATCATGTTGGACAACTGGCGCGGGTTGGCGGCGCTGGGGATTTGCCGCCGGATCTCGTGATCGAACAGCGTGAGCCCGATGGCATCCTGCTGCTTCGATTGCAGAAACGCCAGTGAGGCAGCCACCGTCGAGGCATAATCCCATTTGGTCATCCGCCCGGTGCGCGCGGCGCGCCGGGCGTCCGGGTAATCCATCGAGCCCGAACAATCGAGCAGGATGTGCGACCGCAGGTTGGTCTCTTCCTCATATTGCTTGATGTAGTATCGATCGGATTTCGCGAACACACGCCAGTCGATGTGCCGTATGTCGTCGCCGGGGGCATACTCGCGATGTTCGGCGAACTCGACGGAGAACCCGTGGTACGGACTCCGGTGCATTCCACTGACGAAGCCTTCAACGACAGTTCGCGCGCGCAGCTCCAGTCTGGAAATCCGGCTCAGAATTTCAGGACGCAAGTACTTTCTGGAGTCGCTCATTTGTTAGGTCGGATTTCTAGCCACAAAGACACCAAGACACCAAGACACCAAAAAAAGCAATAGAAGTAGTCAGTAGGGTGGGCACGGCCCACCGCCAGATGAGTTGGTGGGCAATGCCCACCCTGCACCCCAGAACTTCAGGGCGCAAGTACTTTCTGGAGTCGCTCATCGTTGCCAATCGCTGATTCGTTCGGCTGTATGGTTTCCAGGAGACGGTCAATGATGCGGTCGGGCGTGTAGCCTTCCGCCTCGGCTGAGTAGTTGGTCACGATGCGATGCCGCAGCACCGGCTTGGCGGCGGCACGGATGTCATCGACGGCGACGTGGTATCTGCCGTGCAGCACGGCGCGAACCTTGCCCGCCAGAATGAGGTATTGCACCGCACGCGGGCCCGCGCCCCAACTGAGCATTTCCTTGATGAAGTCCGGACTGTCCGTTTCCGGCGGCCGGGTGCCGCGGACCAAATCGAGCGCGTGACGAATCACCTGCGGCGCCGCCGGTACGCGGCGGACGGTGCGCTGTAGATCCAATATCTCCTGCCGGGTCAGCACCTTGTCGAGTTTGTGCTCTGCTGTGGCGGTCGTGCGTTCCGCGATGGTGTACTCTTCCTCATAGGAAGGATAGTTGACAAAGACTTTGAACATGAAGCGGTCCTGCTGTGCTTCGGGCAGCGGGTAGGTTCCTTCCTGTTCGATCGGATTCTGCGTCGCCAGTACGAAGAACGGCGGCTCGACCGGGTGCCGCGTTCCGCCGATGGTAACCTGCAATTCCTGCATGCATTCCAGCAGGGCCGCCTGCGTTTTGGGCGGCGTGCGATTGATTTCGTCAGCCAGCAGCACGTTCGCAAACACGGGGCCGGGAATGAACCGCAGCTCGCGCTTGCCAGTGGACTTGTCGTCTTGAATGACCTCGGTGCCGGTAATGTCTGAAGGCATGAGGTCCGGCGTGAACTGGATCCGATTGAACGACAGGTCCAACGCCTCGGAAAGCGTGGAGATCATCAATGTTTTCGCCAAGCCGGGGACGCCTTCGAGGATGCAGTGCCCACCGGCAAACAGTGCGATCAGCAATTGCTCGAGCACTTCATCCTGTCCGACAATCACACGAGCGATTTCCTTGCGAACTTTGCCGTAGGCCGACCGCAGGCGATCAACCGCCTCCACGTCGCCTTCGGAGAGGGTCGAGGACTGAGGACTGAGGACTGAGGGCTGCGCGGGTGATTCCGCATTCCGCATTCCGCGTTCCGCGTTCGCTTGACCCGTCGCTTGACCCGTCGCTTGCGCTCTGGGCTCTGATTTGGCTTGCGTCTCTTCTTTCGTACTTCGTACTTCGTCCTTCATACTTTACCTCTCACTTACCGTTGCATGATTGGCAGGTTGTTGTACGGCAGTTGCAGGATGATCAGTGCGACGGCTGTGCCATACACCGGGCCGACGCTGTCGCCGTCCCATGAACCATCGTCATTCTGCTGGCTGAGTAAGTAGTCACGCATCTTTGGGAAATAGCCCTTCCATTCCTGTGCGCCCGCGAGGTACAGCGCTTGTGCGTAATACAAATGAGCATAGTAATAGTGGCCCGCGACGCCCGAACGGTCAGCCCCGATACCGATATTGGCCTTGCAGTAGGCCAGGGCCTTGGCGGCGTTGGGGTGGTCGTACTGCCCCGCATTATACCAACAAACGACTGCGGCTGCCGTGATCGGCGGACGGCTGTTGCCGAACTGCCGGGCGCGATAGGCGATCCCGCCGTCGGGCCTCATGGACAAGTCCAGATAGGCCATGGCGTTGTCGATGACTTTCTTGGGCACCGCAATTCCCGCATTGCGGCAGGAACGCAACGCCTGAACTTGTGTAATGGTCACCGAACCTTCATCGCTGTTGGAGTCGGGCGTGTAAATCCAGCCGCCGTCTCGGCTTTGGCTTCGCGCCGTCAGAGATACGCCGTTGCGCAGCACGCGGGCGATCTTTTCTCGAAGCTCCAGATTGGATTCCATGCCATAGAGCTGACCCAGGAAGAGCATCGAAAACCCATGGCCGTACATCGAGCGGCTTTCTTCCAAAACTGAGGCGATCAGTCCGTTGGTGCGTGCCGAAGAGAGAATGTAGTTCGCGGCGCGATTGATGTTTTCTGCGTGTGGTCCCTCGGTCATGGTGCTGCCGCTCATGAGCATGGCCAGCGCCGCCAGAGACGACATGGCCACCGGGTAACTGCCGTAGGTGCCGGCGTTTCGCCAGGTGCCCTGACGATCCTGAGTGCGGGCGAGGTAAGCGAGTCCGCGCTCGATCGATTTCTCGGTCTTTTCGTCGATGAGGTCCGGCCGCAGCGACAGCTCTTGGCCCGCGGACGAGTTGGTGAAACTCGCGAGCGTCAGGCTGACCACGGCAAGAATGCGATACGGATGCATGATTCCCCTGTCAATTTCGAGCAGAATCGTCCTCTACGGCAACAATAGTATATGAACTCCGCCGTTTGTTCCAATGACGATCCGGCCGGGCCGAATGAGCAGGTCGCCGATGAGGTCTTGGCGTCTATCGACAAGCGGCACCAACAACGGCTCGCCCGACCGTTCGCCGGTGTGTTTATCTATCAGGACCACGTACGCTCTCTTGCGCTCGATAAACGACGGCACATTCGGACGGCCCGTCTGCGCTCTGCGATAGAGCACGGGGAAATGATCTGGAAGGAAATCGAAGAACCGTTTCTTACACAACGGCAGACCGAGTTCCGGGTTGACCCACTTGACCGACTGATTCTCCAGATCCAGCGCTGTCACATGCACTTCCGAGTCCGCGGTGGCCTCGCTCCGTCCGAAGAGAAAGAGCGTCCCATCTTCAGCATAGCCCCCAGAGACGCCCGCCGGCGCGGACGCAACCCGGCCCTCATAGAGCACTTCGCCGTCGTGCGGCCGAAATGCCAACACCTCGCCTTCGCTCCCGCTCACGACGCCGCAGTCGTCGGCTGCCTCGAAATGACTGGTCACCGCGAACGTCACGGGCCGATCCCATAGCTTCTCGCCAGTTTTCACGTCGTGGCCGGACAAGACGCCGTGCTCCATGCCGCAGAGTGTGGTCGCATAGAGCAGCAAGGGAGAACCGGTTTCGATTTCGCCGTCCACAATACCGATCTCGAAGAGGCGCTCTCCGGAGCGAAGATCGAACACCGTCGCAGCCGTTCCCTCGTGGTCGAACGCGACGACTCGGTCTCCGGCAATGCGCACCGAGCCAATGATGAGATCCTGCAGTCGCGCGCTCCAAAGGCGATCGTGGCCGTCGACCACGCGAACCACGTCGAGTTGGTGCGCGCTGACGCGGACCGCGACCTTGCCGTCGCGAATGTCGAACAGGCTGCCGTCGGCGATGTGCTGCTGCTGCGGCGCCGGCACCTCGATCGGAATACTCCACAAGCGCCGCCCCGTGATCATGCCCACGGCGTGCAGCCCGGTTTCGGTGTTGGTGATCAGCGTTTGGCCCTGCGTCTTGGCTTGCGGCGGTCGATTCTGGATTCGGGTGATTAGCGCCGTCTCGTCTTCCAGACTGGATTCGGTCGGTAAGCGGAGTTGCGTGGGCCAGAGACGCTGCCCATCGCTGAAGCGGTGAGCGAACAAATGATTTGGCGGTGCGAAGACATAGAACAGGTCCGTCGGCTCAGCGGCTTGATCCTTCTCG
>JACZTW010000027.1 GCA_022573485.1 Planctomycetota bacterium | reverse complement strand
GACCGAACCAGCAACCAAGTCGTACAAAATGAGTTCTGCACCTACAAGCAAGAGGACACGATCACCGTCGAGCAAATGTTGTGTGTCGAATGAAGTTCCCCAATTGAGATCACGCTCGTGGATCACCATACGTCGGCCGGTGCTGATTTGTACGCCGACCAATCGACCACGAGTGCCATCGCCTCGTTTCAGCTCCGTGACATAGAAGTCACCTCCCGCCTGTGGACCAGCCTGAATCGTTGCGTCCTGAATGCGTCGGGTCTGCCCGCTGTCGATGTCCACGGACCAAAGGGATGATGGCAGCACTTCCCATCCTGAGTACGTTTCGAAATGCCTACTAAATACGTGATCCTCATCGACGCCCACGATAGAGGTGCTTCCGGTCTCATCGAAAGTGCCACCGCAACCGCTCAATCCGCACACAAAGGTGATCAACATGCGGGCGATTTGTCCCTTTTTCTTCATCGCATTCTCCTTCTTTCCGGGCGAATAATGGTCGTGATTCTTGATCGCATCCGTTCGCAATGCCGGGCAGATCATCTCCGTGTTGTGGGATGGGCGTAACAATAGTACGTCTCGCCCTGTGACCAGACAATCTGTTCATTTGACTAAACGCAAAAGGATGCAGAGAGAGGACAAAAATCTCAGCGGGCACGGGCATTGGAATCGCAGGAAATCAACCTAACTACCGCCTGGGAAAGGAGTAATGACATTTCGCACTGATTTCCAGGATTCATCTGGAGAGCAGACGCCGTCCTTGAATTCTCCGTCGCGCGCTCGGCTCATATGGACGCACCAGTGTTCAAATCTCGAACTCTCAGTTGCGAGGATCGCCGCCGGTCAGATAGAGGTCCGTTCGGATGATCTTGCCGGTGATGTCGAGGATTGAGAAGAGCATGTTGCGTTTGCGGCGGAGTTTGGGAGCTTCTGGGAGATCGCGGCATTCGATCGTAGGGTGGGCACTGCCCACCATCTCCGGCGACCAGTCGCCCTGCTCGGGATTCGCGTGGAACTTCACTTCCGCGCCGGGGCAGTCTTCGGTGATGATGTAGAAGGCTTGGCGCGGATCGGCCAGGGGTCTCTCGAATGTAAACATGATCTTCGCTACCCCGTCGTCGCGTGTCTCCAGAATCTCGGCATCGAACAACTCGCCGCGGACGATCTCTCCTTGCCGGAACTGTCCTGCCTCGCGCATGTCGTCGGTCAGCAGGCGGCCGAGCAATCCTGAGAAGTAGCTTTGAGTAGGGAGGCCCGGCTTGTCGGGCTCGATGGCGATCGTGAACGAATGCGCGTTAATCTGCTCGATCGAGGTAACGCCGGCAAGATTCTCGCTGTTCGATAATCCGCGCAGACTGAAGCCCGCGGCTCGGTGTTCGTCGGTGTCGGTTCGATCGTCCATGGAATCGCGCAGGCTGAAGCCTGCGGCTCCTTGGACGAACTTCGGGGCGATCAATGGATGCGGGGCATAGGTCAGCACATGCGTTCGTAAAGCGTCGGCAGGGATGTTCCACGCTTTTTCGAGGTTCAGCGGCAAGTATATATTGGCCAAGGGCAAGTTGATGATGAAAATGTCGCTGTCCGGTGGCGGGGGAGGATTCGCGGTCATTTGAGCGATCGTATAGTGTTCGGCGGCGACGACGCCGCGCCAGCACAAGCGATACACACTAAACGACCCAATGGAGAGCAAAAGCATCCCGATGGCGACGCCGCGGCTGACTCGCGATTGACTGGGCGGGGCTGTGGCCGGCTTGAGGATCAGTGCGATCACAAAGCCGACGCCCGCCATGTAGGCCATGTGCGGCGTGGCGAGAAACGGCACGACGGGCAGCACCGACAGCAGAATCCACGCGGGCCAGATCCACCAGCCGCGTATCCGTCGGCAGGCCAGTGCGTAGCCGCATCCGAAAACCAGCACGATCGTTACCATCAGCATGCAGTCGGCAGTGGACTCGATGAACGGGTTGCGATAGCGCGTCGGGCCGACGAACAGCGGCGCCTGCCAGACCACGCAGGCCAGATAGTGCAGCAGCTTGGCCAAATACCATGGCACGTAACTCCAGTCATCTGGCCGGCGGAGGTAGGCCGTGGGAACGTGGCTGTCGAACAAGTTGATTCGCCACAACGCAAACGCCCCGGCGAGCGCCAGCATCAGGGCGTGGGCCTTCCAACGGCGCTTCAAGTGTTCCCGCCCACCGAAACCGAAGTCGAACGCCATGGCCAGAAACGGAAACACGACTGCGTTTTCACGGCAGAACAGTCCGCATGCGAACAGCACCAGTGCTACTCCGAAAGCACAAATCCCCAAGGAGCCGCAGGCTTTAGCCTGCGCGATTGTTCGACGATTTGATGCACTGCTTGCATTTGGTGATTCGCGCAGGCTAAAGCCTGCGGCTCCTTGATGGAGCGATAGTTTCGATGCCCGCACGTAGCATAACAACGCCGCGAGCGTCAGTGTTGTCTGCATGACGGCGTTCTGCGAGGCCAGCCAACTGACCGCATAGGCGTTGTGCGGGTAGATCACGAAAACGACTGCAGCAAACAGCGACCACGACCGCCGCCGTGTGATTTGGTAGCCAAGGCCGTAAACCAGCACGCAGCAGCAGGCGTGCCACGCGAGCACCGACACGTGTTGAGCGGTGATGCTGCTGCCGGTAAGCGACCGCAGCGCTTTCGTCCACGCCATGGTGACCGGCCGCGTGTAGTCCCAGCGCACTGTTTTGTCCTGCCACCAGGCGTGAATGAACCGCGCCGGTTCGATCGTTGCACTGTCAATAAGACTTGTGAACGACCACTGAGCCTCGCGAAGCGCGTATTGATGCAAGTGATCGTCAAGAACCAATTCGTCGCCCAAGCTCCAGACGTGCGCCAGCAACGTGACGCCGATGATGACCAATACAGCGAGCGCATGCCGGCGGGCGGGCGAACGCGCAGCGGGCGTGTCAATTGACGCGATGTTCATGCGTGCCTATAGTACTCGGCGTGAACGCCCCCGTCATTTATCGCAGATGCCGAGTGTTGTATTTGCTCTGCTTCTCGTGGCAAATCGTGATACTTGCCGGTTGCTTTTCGGAAAGATCCTACCCTGTAGTGGCACATGACATCGTTCGCTTTCAACCGCCCGAGGCGGCTCGGGTATCCGCTCGCGCATGGATCGTGGATGCTCATGCTGAGCTGCAACACTTGCTTCCGCGGGAGCGGCACACGGCTTTGTTGACAGCGGCGCTGTCGAACGGTGACGGTCAACCTACGCGTGTTCTCGATCATTTCAAATTGCGCTTCGACGATCTGGACACGCTGCTGGGCAATCTGGACGGCTTGATGCACACTGCCCACCTGGCATCGGCCCAGTTGACGTTCGGTGAACTGCCCGCGTGGCCGGAGTTCGAAGACGTCTGGATTCCAATCACCCCGGATCTGGAATTGGCGGGTCGGTTGGGACTCGTCACCGATGAATCAGGCCAGCCAGTACAGGCGGATTGCATCGTCGTACTGCCGGGGTTGCTCGGCGACAACGGTGTAATGCGCACGCGAGACCTGTCGATCGCCCTGCGCGATGATGGCTTTCATGTGCTGGCTCTGGAACTGCGGGCCTGTGGGCAAACGGAGGCGCGGTACCCCGGCGTGCCCAATGCGTGGGGTGTGTATGAGACGCAAGACCTATTGCTGGTGTCGGAGTGGCTTGAAAGGCGTCCGGAGGTTCAGCGAACCGGGCTCATCGGATTCTGTTGGGGCGGCAACATCGCCTTGTTGACTGCCTGGGCCGACTGCCGGCCGACCAATGATCCGAGCGTGGCGCCGGAACTGGCCGAGTACGCGCAGGAGGTGTCCGAGCGACGTCACTACACTGCCGGCGTGCTGGCGTTTTCACCGGTGTTGCGTTTCGAGGATCTCATTGACCAGTTGGATCGCCCACGCTCGCCGCTCTTCGAACCGGTCCTGGCGGCCTTTCAGGATACGCTGCGATTGCGCCAGCAGGTCAAAGAGCATCCGGCGGTCACCGGCAGCTTGCGGGACTTGATCCGCCAGGAGATTGATAACTGGGGCTTCACGATCACGGACGCCATGCAGCATGGCCTGACTTACTTGCGGCTGCTGCCTTATGGTTCCAAGCCCGCGGGCGACAAGCTGGAGTGTGCCGGCGTGCCGGTGCTGATCGTGCAAGCAGCCAACGATCCGTTGGTTCCGGCGCAGGATCTGGCGGACTTGATCACCCGCACGAGCAACCCGAACGTGGCGGCGCTGATTCTGCGCGGCGGCGGACATGTCGGCTTCGCGGCGTACTCCCGGGCCTACTACTTCAGCCTGATCTTCAATTTCTTTGATGCCCAGGCCGGTCCCCGTGCAGTTAGGTCGGAGTGAGGCTCAGGACTTCAGCCCGATCCGTTCCGCGTAGGCCACGACTTCCGGTGCGCGCGGGATGTCGCTGTCGATGTTCGGCCGGATTGACTTGACGTGCAGGAATGCTTCCTTGGCGCCGATCTGTCGCGCCGCCATGAGATAGCCGACTGCGATGGTCGCACTGCGACCTCTGCCGGCTTTGCAGTGGATGTAGGTTTTCTTGCCTGCCTCGATTTGCTCTTTGATGAAATCAACTGCTCGGGCGATGTCGTCGGCGGAGGGTCGATGGTAATCCAGCGTCGGCACATGCAATTGAGTGATGCCCAGAGCCGCCAGCCTTCGCTCATTCCCACTGTATTCCACGCAGAGGTTCACGAGGGCTGATATGCCTGCGTCGGCGAGCTGTTGCAGGAAACGCGCCGAAGGCAGTGCGCCCACAGCGACGTGTTCATCGATCCAGTCCCACCGCCGCCAGACGCCCACGGCGCACATTGCGCGGTTGAGGAAGAGGGTCGGATAAAAGCTCGCCCGAATCAGAAGGCGAACGAGCGGATTCTTGGAGTTGATTCTCGGCACGTCGCAATTCCTCCGCAACGCTTCGGCCATCGATCGGCTCAATATCGCTCAGTCGATGTGCTTCGCCAAGCAAATCGAGAATGGTGGGCATGATATCGACATTTCGGGCATAATCAATTTGTGTTCCTGCGGGTAAGTCTGGTCCGGCGAAGTACATCGGCACGTGCATGTCACGGGCCAGGCAGGAGCCGTGCCCGCTCTGCCATTCATCGAACGCCCAGTTTTCGGCTGCGAACAGCACAATGTCACCGGCACGCGGCGAGTCGAACATTTCGACGACCTGTGGGACAAAATCGGGATAGGCCGTCTCGACGGTCGCTGCCAGCCAGCTTCGCGAGTCGTGCCAGCCGGCTGCGACGTATTCGCGCAAAGTCGGATCAGCGGTGTATCCCAGCGGATCGGTGCCATCGATCGTCAGGCGGTAGAGGGTTGTCTCCGCTTCGATCTTGCGCTCGACGAGCGCGGCACCAGTAGGGGAGCGGACTTGCACCTTGGAATGCTCGTCGCGCCACGTCGTCAGGCCTATGGCCGGCAGTTGAGAAAATGCTTCTGCGAGATCGAGGACGGTTTCCGGCTCCGGCCGGCTGTACCATCCGCCGCGCCCGCTCAAGTGGATGAGCGCGCGCCGGCCTGCGTCGGTGAAAAGGATGACGTCATACTTGTTCAGTTGCCTCAAACGCCGCTCGTAGGATTTCGACTTGAGCCGCTTGCCCCGCACGCGCAGATCGTATTCTTGCTCAAGCCAGCGGGCGAGGTCGAAGTGCCGATCCGCCGGTGTGGGGACGTGGGCATGGTCCGTCGTGAGCACGAAATACGTCCGATCAGCCAGCTTGCTTGCGATGATCGCATCACAGACGATGCCGATCGAATGGTCAGCGGTCATCAGTGCTTCGTCGTAACGGCGCGAGGCCGAGCTGAAGCGGTGTCCCGTCTCGTCAACGCCGGGAAAGTAATACGTCATCACGGTCGGCCACCGTTTTTCGCGATTCGCCAAGCGAATGACATTATTGAGCGTGTAGCCCACTCGCCTGTCCACCGCGCTGAAATTGTGCGTATACCAGTCGATGGCCGTGGTTATGAGATTGTCGAATGTGTGCGTCACTCCGCGACGCGTGTGGAACTGTACGCTGACCGTGAAATGATCGTGCAAGACCTCGTAGATTGTTCGGCGATCGAAGTGTTTGTTGACGCTGCGAAAACTGTCGGCGTGGATGTAGTCGGGAATCTCCATAGTGCAACGGTCGAACCACAGGTTGCCCATGATGCCGTGATGGCCTGGGAAACAGCCGGTGAGCAGCGAGACGGAGTTCGGATAGGTGATGGCGGGCATGGACGTGACGGCATGTCGCACGCCGACGCCGCCCTCCACGAAGTATTTGTTGATGTTGGGAAGTTCACCCGCTTCGAGCAAGCCCATCATCCGTGTGCGGTCCAAGCCATCGATGAAGAAGATCACCACAGACTTGTCGGGGATGTGAACCTTCTTCGATAGACTGATCGAAGGCTGCTGAGGGCCCAAGCATCCTGTAGCGAAGAGCACAGCAACGCCGGCCAAGATACGAATCCTGTTATCATACATCCGAGCAGTGTAACATCGCGGCGCAACACGGCAAACGCACGTTGGCGCTTGGGCCTATGACGGCGAAGTTCAAGCAGCGGGTGGCCGTGACCCGTGTTGGTGAGGGCCAGTCGGTCGTTGCGAGCGGCAGAGATGTCGGCTAGACTTCAGGCGGCCAAAGCGTAAGGGAGTTTGCATGCGGGTTCTGTCAGGTATTCAGCCGTCGGGCAAGTTGCATCTGGGTAATTACTTCGGGGCAATGAAGCAGCATATCGCGCTGCAGGAAGAGCACGAGTGCTTCTTTTTCGTCGCTAACTTTCACGCACTGACGACCATTCAGAATCCGGCGGAATTGCAAGCGCTGACGCTGGACGTGGCTCTGGATTACGTGGCTTTGGGGCTGGATCCGAACAAGGCGGCACTATTCCGTCAATCAGACGTGCCCGAAGTCACCGAACTGACCTGGATCCTGGCCACCGTGACCGGCAAAGGCCTGATGGAGCGGGCGCACTCCTACAAAGACAAGATCACCAAGGGAGTTCAGCCATCCATGGGGCTTTTCAATTACCCGATCCTGATGGCATCGGACATCCTGATCTACCGTCCGAACGCAGTGCCGGTGGGCAAGGATCAAGTGCAGCACATCGAAATGACGCAGGACATGGCAGGGCACTTCAACAATACATATAAATGCGACGTGTTGGTTCGGCCCGAGCCGCTGTTGGGCGAAGCACCGTTCGTGCCGGGGATCGATGGGCAGAAGATGAGCAAGAGCTACGGCAACCACATCGAGCTGTTCGACGATCCCAAAATCGTCAAGAAACGCATTATGAGCATCAAGACTGACAGTACGCCGGTTGAAGCGCCCAAGAATCCCGACAACTGCAATGCGTTCGCGATTCTGAAATTGCTGGCGGACGAAGCGGAGGCGGCTGACTGGGCCAAGCGCTATCGCGCCGGAGGAGTCGGCTACGGCGACGTCAAAAAGCGCATCGTCGAGCTGTTTGAGCAAGAGTTTGGTCCGGCGCGCGAACGGCGCGCGGAATTGGCTGCCCGGCCGCAGGAAATGGAAGACATCCTGGTCGCAGGGGCACAGAGGGCGAGAAAAGAAGCGCAAGAAACGATGAAGCTGGTCCGCGAGGCGTGTGGGCTCGTATGTGTGGGATGATATAGAGCCATCCATGATGTCTGAAGACTACAAAGTACAACTCGACAGCTACAACGGTCCGCTTGATCTTCTGCTGTTTCTCATCCGGCGGGAGGAAGTGGACATCTACGACATTCCCATCGCCCGGATCACGGAGCAGTATCTGGCGTACGTCGAACTCCTCAAGAAACTGGACCCGAACTACATCGGCGAGTTCTTGGTGATGGCGGCGACGCTGATGGAGATGAAATCGCGGTTGCTCGTGCCGACGCCTCCGCCGGAAGAGGACGACGAGGAAATCGTTGACCCCCGTCTGGAACTGGTACACCAACTCCTGGAGTACAAGAAGTTCAAGGATGCCGCCCAGGCGCTCGGCGCATCGGCAGCGGAGCGGGCCAATCGATTCGGCAGAATCCCGATGCTGCCCCAGCCGGAAGGCGAACCGGAAGTCGATTTGGATCAAGTTCAAGTCTGGGACTTGCTCTCAGCATTCAGCAAAGTCTTGCGCGACATTGGCTTGGCAGACCGCAAGCACGAAGTCTTTTACGACGATACGCCCATCGCGCTGCACGCTGCCGATATCGCGGATTATCTGGAACGTGAAGGCGGGTCGATCCGTTTCGAGCAACTGTTCGAGGGGCGGAGCAAGGGCGAAATCATCGGGCTGTTTCTGGCGCTTTTGGAGCTTGTTCGAGCAAAACGTGTGCGGGCTGAACAAGAAACCAGTTTCGAGACGATCATCCTCCATTTGCTCGATTCCACGCCGCTTCAGACCGGAGAAATTGACATGCTGCCGGACGAAGGGCAGCCCGCAGAGCTGGAACCGGAGGAATAGTCATGTCGATCACAGCCCGCCTTCGCGAGTTGAACGTCATCTTGCCGCAAGTCGCACCGCCGGTTGGCTCATACGTCCCTGCGAAACAGGTCGGCGAATTGGTTCTGACAAGTGGGCAGTTGCCGCTGGTGAATGGAGAGTTGACGGCCGCCGGCAAAGTTCCGGAGGAAGTGTCGTTGGCGGATGCTCAGGAGGCGGCCAAGACCGCCGCCATTAACGCCCTGGCGGCGGCGGCTTCGGTGTTTGGCGGGGATATCGACCGCCTAGAGGGCATCGTGCGTGTGGCGGTGTTCGTCAACAGCAGTCCGGGCTTCACCGACCAAGCCAAGGTGGCCAACGGGGCCAGCGATTTCCTGGTCGCGCTCTTCGGTGACAGTGGTCGCCACGTTCGCGCCGCCGTGGGCGTGGCAGAATTACCCCTGAATGCCGCCGTGGAATTGGAGTTAGTTGCGCGTGTCCGCCCCTGAGGACGGTTGGATCCCCGCCAGCTTGATCGGTCTGGCGCTCTCGTCCTCCGCTTCAAGTGTGTATTGATCGCCCCCGTCTTGAGGGCCCATGTTGATCGAGATGGGCCTACCAAGTTCCTCCTCCAGTTGGCTGAGCGCGGCCCGTCTGCGATTGAGCAGGAAAAAGCCGACGTTGGGGGGCACGGTCACAGTGAGCTTGTACACGTGTTCCTGATGAGCGGCGGACTGGATCGCGCGCATCACATCCAGAGTCAGCGTTTCCGGGCTCTTGACCGAGCCGCTGCCGTGGCAGTGTGGGCAGTCCTGGAACATGTTGGATTCGAGCGGAGCCCTCTGACGCTGGCGCGTCATCTCGATAATTCCGAATTGGCTCATGCGAAGTATCTGTACGCGCTCTTTGTGATCCTTAAGAGCCAGCCGTAGCGTTTTCTCGAGCTCGCGCTTATGCTTGAGATCCTGCAAGTCAATAAAATCGCAGATGATCAATCCGCCGAGATCGCGCAGTCGCAATTGGCGGGGGATTTCCTTGGCGGCCTCCATGTCGGTATTGAAGGCCGTCATTTCGGGATCGCTCCGATCGCGATATTTACCACTGTTGACATCGATGGCCACCAGCGCTTCGGTCGATTCGATGACCAGCGACCCACCCGATGGCAGCGGCACTTGTTTGCAGTAGATCCGCTCAAGCTCGACCTCTAAATCATAATGGTGGAACAGCGGCTCCTGCCCGTTGTAAATCTCGACCATCTTGACGCTTCTGGGCATGATGATGCGCAGGAATTCCTTGGCCCGCTCAGCAGTTTCTTCATCGTCCACGACCACGGCATCGAAATCGCTGGTGAGTACATCGCGAATCGTGCGCACGAGCAGATCCGATTCCTGGTAAAGCGCCGCCGGGGAGGGTTCGCTCTTGATCCGCTGTACGACGGTCTTCCACAGGCGTTCAAGGTAATGCAGATCGGTCTGGAACTCGCGTTTGGTTCGCCCCAGGCCCGCAGTCCTCAGAATGAAACCCATGTCCCGCGGCAATTCCAATTCCTTGAGGACCTCACGAAGATCCTGGCGGACTTCGAAGTCCTCGATTTTTCGGGACACTCCCAGCTTGCTCATGCCGGGCATCATCACCAGGTAGCGGCCGGGTATGGAAAGGTAGGTGCTCAGCGTGGGGCCCTTGGTCCCGATGCCTTCTTTGGTGACCTGCACGATGACTACATCACCACGCTTGAGGCATCTTTGGATTGGAGGACGGTCGCGGCGGGCCATTTTGCGACCCACGTCTTCCGACCCGTGTTTGCGGCCAGGGAAATACTGTGGTTGCAGGTCGGAGATGTGCAAAAATCCGTTCTTGCCAATACCGAAATCAATGAACGCAGCCTGAATTCCAGGCTCCACATTTGTGATTACACCTTTGTAAATATTCCCGACATGAGATGCGGCGCTCTGCCGTTCGAAGAAGATCTCCTCAAGCTTGCCATCGCTCACGATGGCGATGCGGCACTCTTCGCCTTGAGAAACATTGACGACCATGACCCTGCCGGTGGTTCTGCGCGTTGTCGTATACTCTTTCCGTCTCCGGCCTGAGGTTTTTTCCCCCTTCTTTGGTCGAGGTGAGTCTGCCTTCGGTGGCGTCTTGGCCGGCGTGGCTTGCGCATCGGTTTTGGTTTTCTGTCCCCGCTTCGACGTGCGCGCGCTCGACTGTTTCTGTTGTGTTGTCGTCTCCTTGCGCGCCGACGTTGATTCGGAGCTGCCGTCTGATGTTTTGTGCTGCTTGCGGCTTCGTCGGCCGGAGGAGCGGCGCCGGGGTGTCTTTTTCGGTGTCACTGCCATCCAATGTTCCTGCGTCTTGTTCTGTGTCTCAGATCTTCCCAGGGAAGCGATAAGACGCTCAGCACATCCCGGGGCGATGCTGTACGGTTATCCACGAAGCGTGTGAGAAACGTCAGTATGCCGTTCTCAAACCCGACCTCCTGGACCAATGGTCTGACGTCCAGCGGCGGCTTCTTTTGTCCCAGCCGATCTTGCCGCTGAATAATAACGGTATCGGAATCGAGAAAATCTCTGATGGCGGCCTGTAAGTTCACGCCTGCTTCAGCGCCGAGTTCGAGCTCGTAGGTCACGGAAGTCAACTCCGGTCGGCGGCAGTTTTCCAGGGATTGCACTTCCAGGAGGAGTGCATCTTCAGGCAGTTGCGCCCGGAGCTGAGATGCGATGTGATCCAACTCGTGAGGCTCGCTCAGGTGGACCACTGCCAAGTCGCCATCGGTGGCCAGCCCTACGGGTCGGGGCAGGAGCAGCGCCATTTTGACACGGGGGTTGAAGCCTTGGGAGTAGGCCACCGGAAGGCCGGACCGCGCCAAGGCACGGGTCATCATGCGCACCGTGTCTCGGTGCGAGATGAACCGCAGATCGCCGTCGATGGCGAACGTGAGCAGCACTGCGTGGCGGGTATGCGCTACCCGTGGGCTGCCGCTGTGTGGTGCCATTGTCAATGTCTGCAAGTTGTCTCGCTCGGCTGCCGTTCGTGAGAGGCGTCGCACGTGGAGCCGCATGCCAGCCCAGGGTGCTGTACTTGCCGCATCCCTAATCCAAGTGGTGGGCTATCGTGGCTCCGGCCAGCGCGCTTCAAAAATTCTCCGGCGGCAGCAATTTTCTAGTCTCATCACGCAGGTAGTTGTGGACTTGGCGATCGGTATCAAACCGCAGCGCCTCACGGGCCACCTTCCTGGCGTGGGATATTTTTGTGCTCCTGACGAGCCGCTTGATTTCGGGGATGTCTCCTGAAGCCATGGAAAACTGTCGCAGCCCCAAACCAAGCAGCAATAGAGTGTACAGGGGTTCGCCGGCGATTTCACCACATAAACTGCAGTCTATGCTAGCCTTGTTGCAGGTCGAGATAACATCGCGCAACAGCCTCAACACGGCAGGATGCGTGGCTGTGAATAGAGACGCCACGCGCTCGTTGCTGCGGTCGACGGCCAGTGTGTACTGAATGAGATCGTTGGTGCCGATGCTGACAAAATCGACCTCACGGACGAATTCCTGACACATCAGGGCCGCGGCCGGCGTTTCGATCATGATCCCGATTGGCACATCTCTGCGAAACTCGATATTCAGCTCTTCGAGATCTTCCATGGCGTCATGCAGGGCCATCTTGGCCTGGCGAAATTCCATGAGGCTAATGATCAGCGGAAACATGATACGAATATTGCCATGAACGGAGGCTCGAAGAATCGCGCGCAATTGACGCTTGAAGAAGTCCAAGTTACGCAGGCAATATCTGATGGAACGCAAGCCAAGAAACGGATTGCGTTCCGGCTCCATGGCTTTTGTTTGCGTGTACTTGTCGGCTCCGAGATCCATCGTGCGGATGGTCACAGACCGATCGCCCATGGCTTCGATGGCCTGCCGGTAGGCCTGATACTGTTCCTCCTGATTGGGCTCCGTCTCCGCGCGAATGAACAAGTATTCCGTCCGAAACAAGCCGATTCCTTCAGCACCCTGCCTGAGGCACTGCTCTGCTTCTTCGGGGAACTCGATGTTGCCAAGCAGGCTGACCGTCTCTGCGTCCAGGGTTTCCGCAGGCAGATCGCGGAGGTTGTCCAGTTCATGTGTGAACTCTTGCATTCGCTTGATTTCGGATTCATACCGGCGGAATGTCTCGAGATCCGGATTGGCAATGACCAGCGAACGCCGTCCGTCGATCACGACCACCTCGCCGCCTGAAACGTTGCCCGTGAAGTCACCCAATCCAATGACGGCAGGTATGCCGATGGAGCGCAGCATGATGGCGGTGTGGGAAGTGAGGCCACCGACATCCGTAGCCACCCCCACAACGCGGGTCTTATCAAGGCCGGCGCACATTGAGGGAGACAGATCGTGTGCGACCAAGATGATGTCCTTCGTCAAGTGTTCCAGATCCTCGCGTTCCTCACCGACTAAGTGGCGCAACAAGCGTCTCTCGATATCCTGAATGTCTTTGATTCGCTGGGCGAATACTGGATCATGGAGGTTGCTGAACCGTCTCTGGAGGGTGAGAAAGATCCTGCTGACCGCATATGCTGCGGAGCAGGACTTGGAGCCAATCATGTCCTCGATTTCGCGCTGCAGCTTGGCATCCTGCAAGACCCCGGCGTGGAAATCGAAGATCGCCGCAAGGTCTCGGCCGTAACTCCGCTCGAGGTTCTCGCGCTGTTGTTTGAGTTCATCGATGGAAGCACTGATGGCCCGCGGGAGAAGTTGGAGTTCGTGCTTTATTTGGTCGGCTTCGACGTAGCGTGTCGGAATGCGGAAGTCCTCGGTATCCAGAACCAGCGCTTCGGCCAGTGCGATGCCGGGTGTGACAGGGATGCCTTTTCGGATTTCCATGCTGCTGTGTCCCAATGTTGCCGTGCGGAGGAGCGGACCGCTGGTGCGCATCCGGCGGCTCCGATCCCGCTCATTCCGCCTCGAACCGCCGCGCAACCAAATCGGCCAAGGCGTCCAAGGCCTGTTCCGCATCGGATCCCACAGTTGTGAGAGTCAGCTCCGTGCCGCAGATCGCCTCAAGGAGCATGATCTCCATTGGACTCTTTCCATCCACGACTTGCGTGCCCTTGGTGATCGTGATTTGCGATTGAAATCTATTGGCCAGATCGACGAATTGCATGATGGGCCGCGCGTGCAAGCCCTGCTTGTTCACGATTGTGACAACTTTGCTGACCTTCTTTTGTTCGGTCACTTGGTTTCTAATGTGACGGTCATCCACACCGAGTTTGTGATCCGCTCCGCACACCATCGGGATTTCCAGATCCCAATACCATCTACAGGTACACCTCTACGCCACTCTCGGCTGCGCCCTGATTATGCACCGATGATTTCCTCGGCTTCGTCGATCAAATCCGCAATCTTTTCGGCCGTGTCGGCTTGTCGCAGGAATCGTCGAAAATGGTCGTTCTGCAAATGCCTAAAGATGTTGGTCATCGCTGCCAAGTGATTGTCGGCTTCGGAGGGAGGAGAGAGAAGAATCACAACTGTGTAAACGGGGGCGCGATCCAAAGCTGCAAAATCCACGCCGACACTCGATCGGCCGATCGTCGCGACGACTTTCTTGACGCATGGGGGCTTTGCGTGCGGCACGGCCACGCCCTTGCCGAATCCGGTGCTCCCCTGGTTCTCTCGCTGCACGACAGCACGGGTTACGGTTTCAACATCCTTCGCTTCAACGGCGCCTGAGCGGACCAGAGAATTGATCAGTTCCTTGATCACGCCCCGACGGTCCGTGGACTGCAGTTCGGGGATTATAGAATCCTTGTCGAAGAACTCGGAGAGTTTCATTCAGTTCTCGTTTCGTTTGTTGGGGCTTATCCTGCTCAGATTTCCTTATCGGGGTTCTTGGCAATGTGTTTTCGATTGCGGTGCTTCTCTTTGTGTCTTGTAACCTGCCGCTCCAGTTTGGCAACCACGAGGTCCACACCCGCGAAATAATCACTGCTTTCTTCATGTGCAACAAAATCTTCAGCGCCGTCAACCTTGACGATCATCTCGACCGATGCGAGATCCGAAGCGCCGTCCAGGATGATGTTGATCGCGCTGATGCGGTCGTAGAATCGCAGGAGCTTTCCTGCTTTTTCGCTGGCGTACTCCTTCACGGCATCAGTAACAGCCGTGTGTCGTTCCGTGACAGAGATTCTCACTACTGGCCTCCTAACCGTTCTCGCTTGCAAGATACTCTACCACAAGACTCCGATTGTTTTGAGTAGCAGAGGATGATCTTCAACCTAAGGGCCTGTCGCGACGGTTGGGTACAGAGTGCCGCTAGAGGAATGCGATTCGCATAAACTATTGTCATAGAATGTGTTACGTGTCCTGCCGTCCTCGGCCCGGCAGTTTCTTGCCTTGGAAGACATCCTTCATGGCCATTTCTGGCTGACCCCCTTCGGACGGGGGCTTGATCACGCCGCCACTGATCGTGAATCTCAATGCCTCGTCGATCGAAAGCGCCAGTTCGATCACATCCGCGCGCGGAACGGTGATCGTATAGCCGGTCACCGGCGTCGGCGAGCTGGGAATGAACACCGTTACCAAATCATCGGCCGAGGCGGTCTTCTCGATTGTCTTCATGGCCGGGCCGGTCAGCAAGCCCAACGACCAAACACCCCTACGCGGGTATTCAACCGCCACCACGCCGCCGAATTCAATTTGCCGGTCGCCGAACAGAAAATCCGTGACCTGCTTGACGTTTGGATACAGCGAGCGGATAAACGGAACCCGTAAGACCATCGATTCCATCATTCGCAGAACAGTCCGTCCGAGCAGACCGGAGAGAACGTACCCGACAATGTACACGATAACAATGGCGAGGAGAAAACCAATGACATTGAGTCGCCATTTGGTGAAGACGATGCGCCACAACGCTTCCGCACGACGTTTTCGCGCAGGAATGGCGATTTCTTCCACCTCGCTTGTGCAGGCTTGGTGATGGATGACCAAATACTCTCGCGTTAATTGGGTTCCCGTCTCGGGATCGAACTGCTCAAGTTTCTCGCCGTACATCAAGGGATCTGTTTCCGAGTCGAAGCTGAAGGTCTTGGTGAAAAAGGTCGGGATTTCACCCTCTGGGTCCGGCAACAATGTGATAATCCAGTTGGTGATCGGCGAGGCAATGTGCCCATTGACCCAGTTGAACGCCCACAAGAGCAGCGCGATCGTCACTACCGTGGGCAACAGAGCGGCGAGCCCTTTCATGAACAAGCGTTTGAAATCGTTCACGAACATCTCTCAGTACTCATCAGAGGCGGCGTAGCCTTCAGCTCCGAGCTTCTTCATTCGCTTGACTTGTGGGCGTATTACGGCACGTGTCAGACGGGTTTGTAATCATTCAAACAAGTTCCAGTTAGTCCAAACCTTACGCGCTCCGCGGGCCACCGTCAACAACGGGGTTGGAGTGTTGGTTTGTGAACCAGCTTGCCGACGAGTAGGATACCGCCATGGAAGTTCACTCCGCAACGAGACCCGCGCGCAAAGGCGTGTTAAGGCACATCGCCGCGTCGGCTGAGTTTATCAGGCTGGCTCAGGTGGAGGAGAGTACGGAGTCGTGAAGCTCGGAGTCCTGTCTGACAATCATGGACGACTCAGCGGCGTGCGGGCCGCGGTGGAGATCTTCGATGCCGAGGGCGTCGATGCAGTTGCGCACTGCGGGGACTTGTGCGGCGTGGAGACGCTGGAGTTCTTCGTCGGTCGGCCGTGCTGGTTTGTTTGGGGCAACATGGATGTCCCCGAGCCGACCTGGCGGCCTTGGGTCGAAGCAGCGGGCGCTCATTGGCCCGAAGATGTGCCCGTGATCATCGAGACCGAAGGCAAGACCATCGCCGTTTGCCACGGCCACGAGAGCGTTTTTGATGGGGTTTGCGAATCGGGCGAGTTCGACTATGTCCTCCACGGCCACACCCATCGCCGTGCTGACCATCGAATAGGCAGAACACGGATCATCAATCCCGGAGCCCTCTATCGAGCAGCGACCAAGACCGTCGCGATTCTCGATATCGGCAGTGATGATCTGCAATTCTTCGAAATCGACGCAAAACACAGAGATTGAGCGGATGGGCCTCCAAATTCCGCCGGGAACCCTGTATAATGCGCGATTCTTGATTCTTGGACGAGAATAATCACGTGGACTTACGGAATATCCAGGGGATGGTCCTCGACGTGGACGGCGTGCTCACCGACGGGCGGCTCTATTTTGCCGAGGCCGGTGAGGTTACGAAGGCCTTCCACGTTCATGACGGGACCGCCATCAAGAATGCACTGTACGCGCTGGAGGGATTTACGGGTGTCACCGGGACCATATCATTCGACGAGTATGGCGAGGTGGCGAAGCCATTCTATATGTACACGGTTGCCGGAGGCGAGTTTAAACTCGCGACACCACAGCGAGGAGGATAGTGAGATGATGCCAGAACAAGAGAAACATCCGAACGACGAACCTTTGAAGCCACGGCGTGATTCTGCGAAACAAAAAAACCAGAATCCCACAGAAGATGGGTCTCGACACGCCGATCGCAGCTCAGGAAAGCCTAAGACTTCCAGGCGACCTAAGAGCGCAAAGGGGCTCTAGAGAGAAATGATGGATGAGCACGCAGGGATGCGAGCATTGCCTCTCGAGTGTTGAGCATGGCGAAGAGGGAATCCGATTGGACAATTATTTTAACCGGCGCCCTATTAGCGTTTTTTCTCTGGTTCATAGGGGTGTCTACACCGGATATGCTAGAGTGGGCCTTTGGCGTGGTTCCAATGTGGCTCCTAATTGTGCTATATTCGGTATTCGGATTAGGGGCGGTGGCATTGTTCTTCGTCGCGCCGAGATACCTGTCCCCAAAAATGAGGGCCTGGCGCTCGCTTCACCGGATATCCTCGTCTCTGATGGTGTTGCGCCGAGCTTGGACAAAGTTTATCCTTACTCCCGTTGAATCACAAGAGTCCGTCTCTCTTAATACTCGAGTTCCCGATGAGGAGACACTTAGGTGCCGTACCGCCTTTGCTAAGTCGACTCTAGACGAGCAGACAACGGATATAGCAGGAAAGACCGTCTACGAAAGGCCTCTAGTAGTAATCAACTTTGCAACGTACGCGACCATTGTCAGAAAGCTCGTCACCACTCTACCTCGTGAGAACCAGCGTATTGCCTTCTTCACGCTACTAGCGTTGCCTCCTTGGAAATTCTTCAACTACGAGCAGCTGCCTGAAGAGGTCCTAGGAAAGGTTACTATTCCTGAGGACATCAGGAGTTCGCTGTGCCTATTCACAACCACCAACCAAGAATGGGAAAAGTACACAAAAAGCCTAAGGGATTTAACGCACGGCAACGGGCAAGTGCCGGTCTCGGTGCAAAGGTGCCTGGTTTCACTTCCCGATACCGGTGGATGGCAAAATACCGGCAAGGCGAAAAAGTTCCTGACACACAGCTCGATGGAGAAGCAGCTTCGAGGGTGGATTCTGGTGCCGGCTGGCAAAGAAGGGCCTTCGCACCTCAACCTCACGGCCCTAAGCGGATCGCAGCTGGAGAAAGCGGCAAAGGAGATAAGAGCCTTGGGAGATCCCATTTGGGCGGTCCAAGGCGAGCTGTACGCGATTGCAGCCGCGATAGACAGGAGCTCATATGTTATCCTCCCACCAGCGAAGGATCCCAAGATTAGCCCATCTAGCTTTGAGGCAGGTGGACAAAGATTTGAATGGCTGCCGCTAGGCGATGTCTTTGCCATGCTCTTTCACCGGAACCCTCGCGAGGCCATGTGGGCGAAGTTGGAGCACACAGACTATCTGCACCTGTTCCATATATTGCGTTGTCCCGATGATTTCTTTATGGTGCGCGTGATGGAATCCGACCAGGAGGGATCCCGTGCGGTAAGCGGTGTGTCAGGCACGGCGAGTGACGACCTCAAAATGGTAACCCTCTACTACTCCGATGCCGGAATTGATCCAAAGACGTTCGACTTTCTAATGCAAGCCAGTGATTACCTGGTAGCGAAATCTGTGCCAGTCGTGCAAAGCCCCAGAGGGAAGGAATAATCACGTTGGCCTCAACGAAAGTGACTCTTCTCTTTCCGCCCGGGTGGAGCCTTACAACGGGCTGCCCACATCTTGCTCTGGCGACATTGGCTGCCCGTGTTCGAGTTGCCGGAATTCCGGCTAACGTTTTTGACC
>JACZTW010000026.1 GCA_022573485.1 Planctomycetota bacterium | reverse complement strand
CCCCCAAGATCGCCATCAGCAGCATCAAGTCGATGATGGGCCATTTGATCGCCGCCGCGGGCGTCGTCGAGTTGATCACTTGCATTCTGGCAATTCGCGACGGCATCATCCCGCCGACGATCAACTACAAGACCCCCGACCCGGCCTGCGATCTGGACTATGTCCCCAACGAGGCTCGCAAGACACCGGTCAACGTCGCATTGTCCAACAGCTTCGGCTTCGGCGGCCAGAACGACACACTCATCGTCCGGCGGTTTGAGTAACAGCAGGTAGCCCTGCAAGCCTCAGCAACGATGCTAAAACTTGCTCCACAGCCGCTGGTTGGTGACTTCGTGGTGGAACATGATCTCGGCGCGTTTGATCAGGCGGCCTAGTTCTTTCGGGCAGCGGTCCGCCGAAGCCTGCTTGAGCTCGGCGTACTTGGCCTGGCAGTCTTCGCCGAAAATCTCGGCGATGAAGCGACTGCCTCGGAATACGCGAATGGCATCGTAGATATTGCCTTGCAGAAAGCGCGTTCGCGGCCGTTTGCCTTCGCTGTCGTTGGCATCGGGCAGGGGGCCTTCCAGGCCGGTGCGGAGCAGCGTGTAAATGAGCATGTAGGGGTTGGCATCCGGTGAGACCGAGCGCATCTCGATGCGTGCCGAGCGTTCGTCGGCCCAAGGAATGCGAATCATTGCACCCCGGTTGACCGCGGAAGCCTTGATTTGATTCGGGGCCTCGAATGCAGGGTCGAGCCGCCGGTACGAATTTACGCTCGGATTCGAGACCAGGCACATGTCGTTGGCGCTGTGCAGAATGCGCTCGATGAAATCCCACGCTTCCTTTGAAATCCCGTCTTCGCCGTCGGCGTCGTAGAAGATGTTCTTTCCCTTGCGGGTCAGCGAAATATTCGTGTGCATGCCGTTGCCGTTGATGTCTTCGACCGGCTTGGGCAGGAACGACGCCGTCAGACCGAGCTGCTGTGCGACTTGCCGGCAGGTCAGCTTGTACAGTTGCATGGTGTCGGCGGTGATGAGCGCTTCGCTGTATTCGAAGTTCAGCTCAAACTGGGACGGGGCCACCTCCGGATGGTCCTTTTCGTTGCCGAAGCCCATAGCGCGCTGGGCTTCGGCGGTGTGATCGATAAACCGGCGCAGCGGGTCCTGCGGCAGCGAATGAAAGTAGCCGCCGCTGGAGATGAAATCGAACTTGCCGGTCTCGTAGTACTTTCGTTCGGCTTCCGGGCCCTCGAACAGGAAGCCCTCGATTTCTGCAGCGACGAAAACCGTGGTTTGCCTGTTCTTGTGCAGTTCATCGCAGTAGGCCTTAAGTTTCGATCGAAAGTCGGCCAGGTAGGGTGATCCGTCGCGGTCGCGGACATCCGCGAAAACGATGACCTTGCCGGGGCCGAAGATGTCGGCCGGCAGCCACCAAAAGGCCGTCCAATCCACATCCAGTTTGAGATCGGATTCGGACTGGGCCGAGAAGCCGCGGATCGAGGAGCCGTCGAAGGTCAAATGATCCGCTGCCTTGAGCAGGTACTTCTTGTCATAATCGAGCATGTGAAACCGACCTTCGAGGTCGGAGAAGCAGACCGTCACGGCTTTGATGCGTTTCTCGTCGGTGAGGTACTTTCTGCGGCGCTCCTCCGCGACATCGGGCGGGGTCCGCTCCAAACGGGCACTCTTCGCTTCGAGATTCAGCTCCTCCAGCTTGTCGTAGGGGATCTCCAAGAAATCGCGCAACGCGGTGGCACTCATAGCCTTCCTTTCTGTTGTAATACCAAAGGCGGCCTTGGCAAGGCTTATCGTTCATCATATTACCATAATTCTGAAGATGAGATATATAAAAACTGCTCCATATAATTATTTTCAGCCATGTCGATATCACGTGAGGCGGGGTTGGCTCTGTTTTCGGGCCTGCGGGGGCTATGATGGGCTCATGGCGCCCACTGCGAACGACAGCCCGCAATTTGTTTCCCGTGCCGGCGTGAAGCTGGCCCACGCTCTGGATTACTTCGGGCTGAACTGCGCAGAATTGGTGTGTGCGGATTTGGGCAGCCATGTCGGCGGATTCGTCGAATGCTTGCTTCAGCGTGGGGCGGCGCGTGTGTACTCCGTTGATACTTCCTATGGGACGTTCGCCTGGAAGCTCCGCCGGGACGCTCGCGTGGTCGTGCTGGAACGCACCAATGCCATGCACGTGGAATTGCCGGAGCCAGTCGACTTGGTGACGATTGACGTAGGCTGGACACGGCAGGCGAAGATTCTTCCACACGCCAGAACGCTGCTCAAACCGACGGGCAAGATCGTCACGTTGATCAAACCGCAGTACGAGGCGAACGAAGAGCAACGCGAGGACGGCGTGGTCAGCGCGGAGCAGCGCGAGGCTATAGTCTCAGACGTATGCACACAAATTCACGAGTATGGCCTGGAGGTCACAGGACTCGTCGATAGCCCTATCACGGGGCATGGCGGCAATTATGAGGTTCTGGCACTGCTGTTGCCGCTCACGAAAGAGGAGTGAGTTGCCAGTGGCAATCAACTGACCTGAGCGACGATCTCGTCGGGAATGTCGAAATTCGCCGAAACGGACTGCACGTCGTCATGCTCGTCCAGCGTTTCCATGAGGTTTAGAATCTTCCGTGCGGAATCCAGTTCGGCGATCCGAACGGTGGTGTTCGGGATCATTGACAGGTCGGCGGAATCGCACTTGATTTCCGCAGCCTCCAAAGCAGACTTGAGGTCCGCGAACGCCGCCGGACTGCACGTGACTTCGAAGATCTCCTCTGAAGACTCGACATCGTCCGCGCCTGCCTCCAGCGCCACCTCCATCAGTTTTTCTTCGGTGACGCCGTCGGCAGGAATGACAAAGACTCCCTTTTGAGTGAACATCCAGGCCACGCAGTTCGACGTGCCGAGGTTGCCGCCGGCGCGCTCGAAGATCTTCTTGATTTCGGGGGCGGTGCGGTTGCGGTTGTCGGTCAGGATGTTGCACAGCACGGCGACGCCGCCAGGCCCGTACCCTTCGTACGCGATTTCTTCGAATGCCTCGCTGGCCAGTTCGCCGGTGCCTTTCTTGATCGAGCGTTCGATGGTGTCCTTGGGCATGTTGGCGGAGCGGGCTTTTTCCATGGCGAGCCGCAGGGAGGCGTTGGCATCCGGGTCGCCGCCGCCGGTCTTGGCGGCCTGGGTGATGAGCCGCGAGACTTTCGTCCAGACCTTGCCCCGCTTGGCATCGATGCGGGCTTTCTTGTGTTGAATGTTGGCCCAGTGAGAGTGTCCGGCCATCTGCACGCCTTTCAAATCGGGGTCATCATTTGCATCGCGAAGTGTACTTTATACGATGTGCCGCACATCTTTCAACGTTCTTCGCCGGAGCAGCGGCGGCTTGCAACAGGTCGGTCACTCCTGAGTCGGGCTGCGCTCTACCTGAAAACACCCAAGGAGCCGCAGACGGAATAGAATCCAGACTGGTCGGGAGTCTGCGCGAGGCCTCGCGCAGGTTAAAACCTGCGGCTCCTTGAAAGAATTCGAGTTTGCCGACAGATCCTAGTTGTCTGTCAGGGCTGACGCGAGGTCGGGTTGGAGTCCTTGCTCGGCGGTCTGGATCTTTGCGGGGATGCTATCGATTAACGCGAGCTGATCGGGCGTTCTGCGATCCTGCGGAACTTCGAGCAGGATTTCATGGGCGCGCTGCCACGACGCGACGGCCTGATCCTTCTTGCTCAATCGCCAAGCAGCATCCCCCAAGTGGTCTTGAATGACGGCGTCGTCTTTGCCGCGTGGGGGTGCGTCGATGCGGAACCAATCTGCCCAGTTCACGGCTGGCGCCCGATGTGCCCGGACCAACCACTCATGCGCGCTCGCGAAGTCGCCGTTCTTGTACCGCGCCCAACCGAGGCTGTCCAAGTAAAGCGCGAGGCGCGGGCGGCTGGCGACGGCTTTGCGGATCATCTGTTCGGCCTCGGCCAAATGGACGCCGGCGTCCACCCAAGTGTAGCCCAGGTTGTTGTTGATTTCGACGGTTTCCGGGACGATCCGATAGACCTCCTCGAGTGTTTGCATCGAGAGGCTCGGTTTTCCGGCCAATTGATAACAACCGCTGAGCTTCCTCAGGAACTCAAATCGCCTCGAATCGGACTCGACAATTTGCCGCCGTGACTCGACATTTTGCCGCCGTGACTCGATAACCTGCCGCCATGACTCGATATCCTGCAGCCAGGTCTTCAAATTGTGAGCGGCTGCGTCATACTGTTCCGCTGAGATGAGCACGTCTGAGAGCCAAAGTCGGAGCGTGTGTTCTTCTTGTGTTGGGGGCTCTCCTCGCGGACGCCTGCTGAATGCGGCCGACATTCGATCGCTTATGAGGCGTCGCGCGGACTCGAAATCTCGAGTCTCGACATAGAGACGCCGAAGCACGAGGACGACCTCAAGCGTTGGCGTCGAGCTATAGAGGGCTTGTGCCAACTCTATGGCGTCTGCCGTCCTTTCGGCGCGCTTCATTGTTTCGATCAGCCGGGTTGTGGGAATCGCCGCGTCGGGGTCGATTTCGAGCCAGTCCAAGAGGAGGATTTCCGCGTCGGCGTGTCTCTCCGCTGCCCAGAGGGCCTGCACGAGCAGTCCTTGGTAGACATTGCGATCGGAAAGGCTCGATGCCCGGTACCATTCTTCGGCCAACTCCACGGCCCGGCCGGTCTCGCCGTTGCGGTGCAGCAGCAGGATCAGCAACTGCTTAAGGTTGCTGCGTTCGGGTTGATCTTCGATCCAGTTCTGCAGGGAGGCTACGGCTTCCGGAAGCCTGTCGGCGAGTGAGTCACTCATGAGCAGATCGAGTTGAAACGATCTGCGCACGGCAGCGGGGAGGTTGGGGTTCTGCAAGAACCGGGTCAGAGCTTCTGCCGCACGATCATATTGCTGGTCGTCGAGCAGGAACTGAACGAGCATTCCTTGCCACGGGATGCGGTGAGGGTGAATGGCCAGTCGCGCTTCCAGATTGTCGATGGGCCAGCGGTAGTCCAGTTCGAGGGCCCGCAGGCTGCACAACAAGTCCTGAGCCGGGAAGTAAACCGGGTTTGAAGAGGCGATCTGCTGGAGTTGCTGGCGCGCCAAGTCATCACGGTCATCGGCGAGGTAGACTCCGACCAGGTCCATTCTTGCGTCCGGGTCGTCGGGGTAAGCCTTGCTGATTTCCTCGAGTTCTGCGACGTACGCGTCTTGATCCCGATCCTCGCTGACGGTTATGAGCGCTTTGAACCGTCGATGCAGTCCCTGCAATTCCGGCACGCCCGCCATGGAGCGTTCGTAGCGGCGGAGTTGATCCTCCTTCCCCTGCCTCCGCGCGAGCAGAATGAGGTTTTGAAGGGCCTGTGCGTTGGTCGGATCGCGCTCCAGCAAAATGCGGTTCTGCCGTTCGAATTGCCGTGGCTTGCCGTTGAGTTCATAGACCTCCAGCAGGGCGATCATCGACGCGATGTCCGAGTGGTTCAGTCGGACCGCGTTGTTGAGCGCTGTGGTGGCACGGTCGTAATCGTCCAAACCCAGGTAGGCCTGCCCCAGGAGGCGATGGCCCCGAAAACCCGTGTCGTTCGTGTCGATGGCCTTTTGAGCGGCGGCTGCGGCATCGTGCCAGCGGTATCGGTCGAGATAGATTTGTGCCAAAGCCAAATGAGCTTCGGTGAAGTCAGGCGCTGCCTGTGCGCATTTCTTTAAGGCCTGTTCGGCGAGGTCATGGTCTTGAGCCGCCGACGCGATTCGGCCGATCAGCAGCAACCTGCCGGGGGCCGTGCGTTCGTTCTGAACCTGGCCGGCCACTTCTCGCAGGAGCGTTTCAGCGCCGCCTGAGGCGCGCAATTCGTCCAGCCACGGAGCCATCAGCGCGTCAGGATCACTAACAGAGCCGATGACGTCGGCGATCGTATTCATGGATTCCGTCCAGCGCTGCTTCCTCGCGTACAACTGGGAGAGCGCGATGGCTGTCGCGCCGGCTGGGGGATGAGATTCCATGAAGTCAAGGAGGGTCCGAATCGCCAAGTCTTCCTTGCCCTGCTCCCAATACACGTCGGCCAGGGCATGTACAATTCGATCATCATCGAGATGGGCGCCTGCGAGGAACGTGAGGTCCGCCACCAGCTCCTTCGGCTGTCCGGCCTCGCCGTGAATCGATACCAAGAGAGGCAGTGCGGCCCCGACCTCAAACTTGGCAAGGCGTTTGGCCGCCGCGGCCGCCGAATCAAACCGGCGGGCCTCACGGAACAGACGCGCCTCATCCATGATCAAGTTCGGGTTTTCGGGATCGAGGGCGGAAGCGGCAGACATCGCTTGAGCTGCCTCAAGTGGCCGGCCGAGCCTTTCATGAAGTGCGCTTTGAGCGGAGTGCGCCGACAAGAGCAGCAATTGTGCTTCGGCTTGCAGGTGAGCCTGTGATGCTTCGGGCCAGGGTTGGCGGCTGGCCGAACTGAACTGTTCGTATTGCTCGATCGCCGCGGTCAAGTAGCCCAGTTCGGCGAGGGCCTCAGCGAGATAGCAGTGCGACAGGATGCCGATTCCATAGTGCTTGTTCAAGTCGGGGCATAATTCGAGCGTTCGATACTGCGCCAAGGCTTCGCCCCATAGGCCGTCCGTTGAATAGGCGCGCCCGAGGAGGTAGTGCGTTTCGGCACCGTGCTCCTGGATCTGGAGCGCCTTGGCCAGGTGTTCACGAGCGCGGGCCGTGTTGCCCGCTTCCAAACAGACCCGGCCCATCAGTTGATGGGCGATCAGGCTGTTGGGGGAGAACCGCAGGGCGCGCTCCAGTTGCTGCATGGCTTCGATGTAGCGATCTTCCTCGAAGAGCGATCGTGCTTCCTCGATTCGGCGCAACGCCCGAGGCGATGTCTCGGCGGTCTTCGTGGCTGCTGCGGGCAGGCTGGGCTTGGGCTCAACCTGCGAGTACTTCAGGAAGGCGATCGACTTGTCGTACGCAGCTTGGGTGCTTGAACCTGGCCCCCGGCTGTCCGCATCGTTTTGAGAAGCCGTGCCAGCGCCCGTGCCGGGATGACACGCCGACAACAAGCCCAGAACGATTGCAACACTGCACAGGGCCAATCGGCCCTGCGGCCTCCGGACGACTCCAACATCGCTCGATCGCCACCCGTAAGAGCTGGCCGCGCTCCACATCGTATCGCGGCCGGCCACTGGGCGGGTTGCAATAGGGGGGCTGGACATCAGCACTAGGGTCGTGAGGCTTTCTTTCGTGACTTTGTTTCGCTTGTCGAAACGGGAGTTCTGGGAGCTTTTTGGGCTGTATGTCGTTTTAGCAGCGCGGTGAACAACTTGGCGTCGCCGGCGGAAATATGTCGCCTCAAGAAGCCCTGCGCCTCTGCCATCGTGGCATCTGGATCGACCAGGCCTTCCTTCTTCAAGACGGCCAACATTTGCTCATCGAGCGGAATGGCGTGTTCGTCAAACGCCCACAACATGGTGCCCGACAGCACGTATGGTGTCATGCCGGACAATCCCTCGAGGTATGCTCTGGCGTCCCTGCGGTTCTTCGTCTTGGATTTGTTCAGGGCCACGCTGTTCTCGCGTGCGTAGATTGAGCCGAGAACCTCGATCAGCACACTGGTTCTCTCGACTGCATTGAATATGTCTGATTCGATGATGCTGGCCAGCTCGGTCGCGGTGGATACACGAAGATCGTTGTAATCGATCGTGTTGGCCAGCAGCCGTGTCATCGCCGTTTTCGCTCGGGTCGGGCTATTGTCCTCCGAAAGAACCGCGTAGATCAATTGTTTCAGAGGATCATCGTACTCGTGCAGCGTGGGCTTGGGTCCGCTACGCTTCAGGCGGTTGAAGAACTTCTTCACTTCGACAGCATAGACGGCACTATTCTTCATCGGGGTGTGCTCCATCACAGGACTGCGTTTCACGCGCGGTAGCCTGCGTATTCCGTGTGTCGTCGTCTTCCAGTTCGCGCATGGAATCATCGATCAGGCGCATGACTTCGTCGCTCTTTTTGAGCGAATCGTCAAGCAGAAAGACCAGCCGCGGGCACTGTCGCGTGTGCAAAGACCTGGCGAGTATGCCCTGAATATATCCGGCGGCGCTCGTCAGAGCAGCCATGGTCGTCTTCTGAACCGCCGCGCTGCCGAGAATGCTGACATGCACTCTGGCCCAATCAAGATCGGGGGATACTTCCACACGCGTCACGCTCGTCATCGAGGAGACACGCGGATCCTGCAAGCGATCACGAATCGCATCGCTGACGATCTGTCTGACGACACTGGCCACTTTTTCGATTCGAAATTTCTTCATGTTGTTTGTGAGATGCAGGGTTAAAGTATCTGCATCTCGAAGTCCAGCAGCGAGGCCCCTCGGCATTGCTCAATCATGTTCACGACTTGCTGCAAGCACCGTTCGGCAAACTGTGTGTCTGTGGCTACGATGGCAGCGGTAATGACGGCCCTCTGTCTGGACTCGAGCGCATCCGTCTCCGCGACGGACACGTTGAACTTGTTGCGGAGTCTGTCCTTGAGACTCTTCACCACGCGGCGTTTGTCCTTGAGGGAGAACGCCTCGTACACGGCTAATCTGGCAGTGACGACACCGATGACCATCAAGGATCCCAGGGATTCTCTCTTTTTCGCCGGCCTTTCCTCAATTTGTCCTTGGCCTGGAGGAGCGCTTTCCGTTCGCGATCGGCCTGGTCAGGATTGATCGAAGCGTCCTCCTCGATGTCGCCCAGACGCCGGTCGATGAAGGGCACAGCCTTCTTCAAGCCGCTTCGCACGAGCGCTTTGAGCAAGGCCAGGCGGACGTCGATGTCCGGATCATCCAGCATCGTACCGCCGATCTCCTCGAGCAATTCGCCGGCGGTGTCTTTTTCCAGCAGCTCAACGAACGCCGATCGTGTTCGCACCTCGGCCGCCTGCCACAGGTCGTACTGTTCGTGATCGACGAAGTAGGGGCGCCACTCCTCGGGATCGATATCGCCGCGATCGTTGAGACGTTTGCGAAACGCGGCGAGGATGGTCCCCAAGTCTTGCGGAGCCTCTTCGTCGGCCGCCCGCAGCGAAGCCTTTGGAGGCGGTCCCGCCGCCCACGGATTCCGATCCGGAGCGGGCACGCGCTTCGTGTCTTCGGGTTGCCTGTCGTCTGTGGTGATCTCGCCTTCGCCGACTGTCAGTGGCCAAGAGAGGAGCGATCCGTCCCGCACGTCGATCTCGAAGACAGTGTGCGTCGAGTCGGGCCCGGGGTAGACGACCTGGCCGGCGCGGGCGAGCATTTCCAGGACGACCGAGGTGTCCTCGACGGCGACCTCCAAGGAACTCAATTCTCTGCGGGTCGCCTCGGTATCGAATTCATAAAGGTCGACGTCGGGAAGCCGCGTTACAGTGGTGCTGATCGAACCGCGCGGTACAAATAGATTGGTGATCAGAGTCCATTGGCCCGGTCGTACGTCTACTTCGTAGTATCGGACCAGCCTCGGCTCGACGCCGATTTGATCGATGTAGCTGGTCTCCACGGAAATGTCGCGAGCGAAGAAATCTCTTGCTGAACTTGCATCGGATTCGATTTCGAGTTGGTCGCGCAACTCGTCGAACCCGCCAAGCTGGCTCAGATTCGAGTCCGCCGTATCGAGGGTGACCGCGATTCTGAATCGGCCGACGGGGACAGACAACTGGGTCGCGCCCGTCCCGTGGAATTCAGATTCATCAGCCCCCAGAGTTTCGTCGTTGTCGGAATCTGCGTAGCGGACGTAAATCCGGACATTCTTGTTGAATGCTTCAACGAAAATGCCCTGACTGGCTTCGTCAAAGACGAAGTTACGCCGGCCTCGAGGCGGTGCTGATCGCGGTTGTTTCTCCACAGGGGCTCGTTCTGACTCGGGAGACCGTTCAGCAGGGCGCGCGGGCACCTTGGCCTGCCGCTCTGACTCGGGTACAGGCTGTGTGCCCATCGCGGTCGATCTCTTGCCCTGAGCCGAGTCGCCGGGACTTCGGGAGAGGTTGAACACGGACTGTGTGACGAGGACCAGCACGGTGACGCAAATGGCCCCAAACGCCACGAGCAGCGAATAGCGAAGAATCTTGTTGCCGGTTTGGGCAAGGTCGCCAGGCGACGGGGCGGACTTGCCCCCTTGCTGTTGCCCCAGAATCATCTCACCGGAGCCGTCGATCACTTCTTCCCCCTTGGCAAGTTCGTTGAGGTCGACTTCGTGAAAGAGGATGTCGGGCTTCTCGGTGGGGGTGGGCGCTTCGATCTCTCGACCGCAATAGGCACATTTTACAATCTTCCCCGCATCGCGGTCCGGCGCTTGAATGATATGGCCACAATCGGCCTTGAACTCGATCATCAGCGGCCCTTCATGTCTCGACTGCCTACAGGGTCCTCGCGATCTTTACAATCTCGTAGGATTCGATGATATCGCCGGGCTTGATGTCATCAAAGCCGTCAATCTTGATGCCGCACTCGAAACCTGTTTTTACTTCTTTGGCGTCGTCCTTGAAGCGGCGCAGCGAGTGGATGTTGGCTCCATCCCGAACCACGACGCTGTCACGAATGATGCGCACTTTGTGCGTTCGCATCACCGAACCATCACGGACGAAACACCCCGCGATGGTGCCAATTTTGGAAACATTGAAAATCTCGCGCACTTCCGCAGTGCCGCGCTGCTCGATCTTCTCCTCGGGTGTCAACAGGCCTTCCAGGGCCTTCTTGATGTCGTCGATCAAGTGGTAAATGACCCGATACGTACGAATCTCGACGCCTTTCTGGTCTGCCAGCCGCCGCACGCTGTGCTCCGGGACAACGTGGAATCCAATGATGATCGCGCCGGACGCCTCCGCGAGCAGTACATCGCTCTCGATGACGCCGCCCACACCCATGTGTAATAGGTTTAGCTTGACCTCATCCGAGGGGAATTCACTCAGGGTCTTGGCCAGCACATCGACAGAGCCCTGCGTATCCGCCCTGACGATGACGTGCAGTTCGGAAACGGCTCCGGCCCCGGACCGGCCAAGGAGGTCTTCGAGGGTCTTGGGTTTGTCGATCTTGCTCAGAGAGTCACGTCGGCGTTGCGCCTTGGCCTCCTCGGCGATGTGTTCGGCGCGCTTCAGCGATTCTACGGCGAATAGTTCGTCCCCGGCGCTGGGAACCACGCTCAGACCGGCGATTTCCACCGGAATCGAAGGCCCCGCTTCTTCGAGAACGCGGCCTTGGTCATCGCTTAGCGAACGTACTTTTCCAAACGCGGGACCGCAAACAATGAAATCCCCTTTTCTCAAGGTTCCGTCTTGAATCAGAACCCGCGCTGTGGGGCCGACGCTGGGCTTGAGGCGAGCCTCGATGACGCGACCGCAGGCTCGGAGCGTGGGATCAGCCTTGAGTTCAAGCAGCTCGCTGAGCGTCGCAAGATGCTCAACCAATTCGTCAATCCCCGTGCCCTCGGTGGCGGAGGTCTTGATGACGTCTGTCGATCCGCCCCATTCCGTGGGCGCGAGATCGTGCTCCGCCAATTGGCCGTAGATCTTGTTCAAGTCGACACCGGGCACGTCGATTTTGTTCAGGGCGACGACGATCGGTACGTCGGCGGCCCGAGCGTGGTTGATTGCTTCCACGGTTTGGGGCATAACACCGTCGTCCGCGGCTACGACCAGCACCACGACATCCGTCAATTGGGCGCCCCGGGCACGCATGGCTGTGAAGGCTTCGTGGCCGGGCGTGTCCAGGAACGTTACCGCCTTTCCATCTTTCTCCAAATGGTACGAGCCCAGGTGCTGCGTGATTCCGCCAGCCTCACCTGCAGCGACTCTCGAATGCCGAATCGCATCGAGGAGGCTGGTCTTGCCATGGTCGACATGGCCGAGAAAGGTGACCACCGGGGCGCGGGGACTCAGGGCCGGCCGCTCGCGCTGAACGAACTCTTCACGAATATCGGCCAAGGGACTCTTGGCGGCGACGACCGTGAGTTCGATGGCATGTTCCGCGGCCAACAACTCAGCGACTTCGCGCTCGATGGCCATGTTGATGTTCGGGAAAATCTTGAGTTCGTTGACGAATTTTGGCGTCAATTGTGCCAAGGACAGGCCCGTCGCCGAACAAAAGTCCTTGAGAATGATTGGCTCGGACACTTGTGCCGTAGTGATGGTCTTGTGTTCGACCGCGCCGTGGGTCTCGCTGGCCCGGCGCTTGGCGCGCCGACCGGTGGCGCCGCGCAGTCGCTCCTGACGCTCTGCCAGGTCGCGATCGCGCCATTCTCTGATTTGTCGGCCGGCGTCAGACCCGCGTTCGACTCGGCGCCCTGGGGCACGCCGCTTCTTTGCCGGCGTGGCGTCAGGCGCGGCCGGCTGCGTTCTTGAGCGTGGCCGCCGAGGCTGCTCGGTTTCGGGAATGACGGGGTCGGGGGTCGAACCCGGCCTGGGCAGCCCGGTATGTCGGAAACGCGGGCCGGAAGGGCCCAGTCGGATTACCTCGGGTGCTTCCACCCGGATGACTCGAGGACCTTTGAGTTGCACCGGAGTGGGCACATGCTGTGGGCCGACAGGGACAATCGGTTCCGGCTCCTCTTCTTCTTTGACAGGCTCAGCAACCGGCAGGGCTTCAGCGGCGATCTTGGGCTCTTCTTCCGAAGGGGCCGGTTCCTGCTCGCCTTCAGGTTCCTCGGTGGGTGGAATGAGGACAGGCGCTGCGGTCTCGTCGGCAACTTCGGCTTCCGACGGCGCCTCCACAACCGCCACGGCTGACTCTTGGATCGCCTCCGCCTTTGCAAGCGTTGCTACTTTGGTCGGTGCGATCCTGACTGTGGCCACCTCGACGGGTTTATCAGCGGTTTCTTTCTTCTTGCGTGTCCGCGGGGCCGGCTTTTTGCGACGCACCGTCTCGAGATCGACCCGAGCAGCACTCTCGATGACTGCGCCGGTGACTTCCTCAGAGAACCACTCCCGGATGGTAGCGGCCAAGCCTGCCAGAACCGTGGACATGTGGTTCTTGACCACGATCCCCTCAGCCTGACACTTGGTCAGGATGGCCTTGCTGTTGACGTTCAGCTCCTTGGCCAGTTCGTGTATTCGCAACTTCTCAGCCAACCGATTTCCCTTTGCAAGTGGCCTACGCTCAGCGCAGCGGGCTACTCTGGTTCCTTCGCTTGAACAGAATCCTCGGATTCGACCGATTCTTCAGCCTCGCCCGCCGGTGATTCCTCGATTTTAGATTGTGGGGCAGCCTCTTCGGCAGGCGCCTCAGTGTCGTCACCTTCTGAAGTGCCCAGGGCTTGGGATTCCGTGGTATCGGAACCCGCGTCTTCCGCCGCATCCTCGGCGTCTTCCTGCTCCTTCTTCGCAGCCTCCGCCTCCTGCGCAGCCAAGGCCTTGGCCGCTTCTGTTTCTTCAGCGATTCGCTTCGCGGCAGAGGTCGATGTATCGACGATCGTTTGGGCCAGAGTTTCCTCGAGTTCCAGTTCGCCGACGAGCGGTTCGGTGCCTACCTCAGCCACGTCACCCAGGGAGATGAGACCGAGCGTCATGACCTTTTCGACCAGCACATCGTCTACGCCGTCGATTTCCTTGAGCGTTCTCTCCAGATCATCCAGACCCTTGTTGTATTCGGCTGGGGTGAGAATGTCGATGTCCCAGCCCGTGAGCCTCGCAGCCAGGCGGACATTCTGTCCTCGCTTGCCAATGGCCAGGGACAACTGGTCTTCGGAGACGACGACCGTGGATCGACCGAATTCAAAACACAGTGCGATCTCCTGGACCTCCGCCGGCTTCAAGGCATTGCCGATCAGGATCTGGGACGATTCGTTCCACCGAACGATGTCGATTTTTTCCCCGCCGAGCTCATCGACGATGTTCCTGATTCGGCTGCCCCGTACGCCCACGCAGGCACCGACCGCGTCCACCCTCGTATCAATCGAACTGACCGCAACTTTTGTACGGTAACCTGCTTCTCGGGCCAGCGCCTTGAGTTCGATCACGCGTTCGGCAACTTCCGGAACCTCTAATTCAAACAGGCGACGGATGAAGTCCGGGTGACTGCGGGTCAATACGATTCGGACCTGATTCGGTGCTTCACGCACATCCAGAACCATTGATCTGACCCGCTCTCCCGGGTGGTGCGAAGATTCGCCCGGAATCTGCTCGCTCCGTGGCAGGAAGCCTTCCGTTCGGCCAAGATTGATGATCAAGGCACTGCCCTCGTAGCGTGCGACCGTGCCCGTAACGATCGTGCCGACCCGCTCAGAGAACTCCTCGTAGATGCTGCCCCGCTCCGCTTCACGAATCCGCTGGATCATGACTTGCTTTGCCGTTTGAGCCGCGATCCGACCGAGTTCTTTCATGTTGATGGGCTCGCCTTCGTAAGAAGCCGTGATTTCGCCCGAAAGCCGGTCGATGACCACTACGCAGTCTTCCGTCGGACCGAAGCTCTTGTTCGCGGCGGAGACCATCGCGAGTTCGAGATCCTCGAAGACGCTGTCCTTGTCGATGTTCTTGTCGCGACTGATCGCGTCAACAATACGCAATAAATCAGAGTTCATCGAGCAGACCTTCCCTGACGAGCGGCACCGGACACTACGCCCAGTTGCCTAGCGACATTACCCAAACACACGGCAGGCTTCGCGGCCTGCCAAACTCGCGAACAACAAAAAAGTGAGCCCGCATACGGCCCACTTCGCCAAACGACCAGGCTACACATGCGGCAAACGACTCAGTTCAACGCCGACCTCCCGCTGAGGACGACAGGCTCAGGCACTGCTCCGGAGCATCGCGCCCGCCGGCGAACATCAGTGACTTGTCCTGTTGGACAGGTGCATGAAATCAAGCCTCGACACGAACAACAATGCGATTACGCCACCGGGCATGGTCGCGATCGGCCCAGCACTGACCCTCTCGCAAGTCCTCACTCCACACCCGCCCACAGGCCCGCAGAGGCCTGCTCATAGTCTGTCTCTCGACATGCCAAGCACTGGATCCGAAGCAGATGTTACTCCCAATCCTTCCGCCGCCGCCACAAAGTAAAGGCAGACAACGACATAGAGAGCAAATTACAATCGAACCGTCTGGGCTGTCGCCCATAAATAGCGCATGAACTTGGCACGCAATAACTTGCGCCAAGAACGGCGCTCTACGACCGCGAGCGGCGCACAACCCACTTGTTGTGTACCGGGGCTCGCCCAACACTACGTGGATTATATGTGCGTGGCAGCTAGTGTCAATTCATTTTGGCACAACCCTCTGCGAATGCATGAGCGGCCTCGTCCCGGTTGCCCAGAATCTTCGCAGCATCCCCAAACTGTTTCCAGATGCTCGCGAAGCGAGTATAAAGCCGACACTCAATAGCTGGTTCGGTTCGGGGCAAGTGAAGCGTGGAGGCTCGACGAAACTGATCGACTTTCTGATCCTCAATTGGGCACTCATCTCCATCGCCGCCACACTGGTGCTGCTGGTGGTTGTTCCCGCTCTGATTTTGCGAAAATACGTCCGTATCGCGCTTCATATCGTGAAGGACACGATTCCCGCTTTGAGCATGGTGCCCCGCGATTTTGTGCGTCTTGAGGGCGACATCGTTGAGTTTCGGGCGTTCGACGGCCTTCGACTGAACGGCATGTTCTTGTACGGCGATGCGCGGCGCCGGCCGAGAGGCATGATCATCTTCGCTCATGAGTTCAAGAGCGACATGTACAGCGCCTCCCGCTATTGCCAGGGCCTGCTGGCAGCAGGCTACGATGTGTTCAGCTTTGATTTCCGCAACCACGGCGCATCGACCTGCGAAGAGCACTTTCATCCGTTGCAATGGTGTACGGACCGCGAGTTGGACGACATTCTGGGTGCCATCGCGTTCGTGGAGGATTGGCTGGAGCGGCAGCAGCGTCCCTCGGAAATCGGATTGTTCGGCGTTTCTCGCGGTGGGACGGCCTGTCTGTTGGCGGCCTGGCACAACCCGACCATCAAAGCCATCGTTACAGACGGCGCGTTCAGCTCGGACAAGGTCATCGAGTACTTCATGAAGCGCTGGGCGAGCGTTTTCGCGAAAATTCGCTTCGTTTACGAGAATCACCCTCCGACGTTCTGGCGATTCCTGCGCTGGCTGCTGTTTCGCGAGTGCCATCGTAAGCTCGGAATTCGCATCCCCTCGGCGCGGAAGGCGCTCATGCATATGGAACCCAGGCCGATTCTCTTGATCCACGGCGAGGAGGATAGCTACATCCCGGTGGACCAGAGTCGGATCCTCTATGCGGCAGCGAGTGATCCGAGATACATGTGGATTGTGCCGGGCGCGAAACACAACCAGAGCGCCATCGTAGCCCCGCAGGAGTATGCGCAACGCACGGCTCTGTTCTTCGACCGCTACTTGACCGATTCAACGCCTTCCAGTGCGCCCCAGGCCATCTCCGCCCCGAACTCTCCATCCGTTGTCACAGCGGAATCGCAGACCGAGGAGCGCCCGCAACGGGACTTTCCCACCCGGCACCGCGTGAAATGACTGGAACTCCGATGGATGGACGCAGCCCCGTCGCCTTTGAGAGTGAGGCGATCGAGTGAGGGGCTTTGGAAGAGGATGCCGGTGCGATCCGGACTATTCTTTATAGTACTGATTGTACGAACATAGGCCCCATTTGGGGGCCATCAAGCGCCCCTAATCGCCGGTCCAAGGCTGTTAGGGGCGTTTTCAATGCGCTGGCCGTTCGGTTCAGTGTGTGGGAATGGCTGTGGAATTGCCACCGTTCTGCCACCGTTTTGCCCCGAACGATTCCCGTACCGCCGTTGCAACGCACGCACGGACCGCACACGTCACCCCTGAGCGACGATCTCCGCCGGGATGGCCCATAATGGGCCGGGAATCACCCAGGGGCGGTGTCAGTCTGCGGCGGCTGGCGGCTGCCTGACCGTTATGCTAGACGGCGTGATTTTTGCACTTTATTCCCGCGGGTAGTTTGGTGAAAAAAGGCGTCCGGATAGCAGACGGTCAAGCGGTTCGTCAGTCTCTAGCGATCCGACCCGCCCCTACCCAGGCTTGCACCGCAGCGGCTTAACACGCCTGCGTCGGCGTCGCTTGCGTTTCGGCTGGCCGTTGCATTTCAGGCTGCTGCACCGCGCCGAGCGCGGGCCGACGTTAATGATCGTCATTCAATGTCCTCGGATAACCGACGGCGGGCTCAGGCGGCGCGATTTACAACACCGCCGAGCACGCACCGTCGGCCCCCACCAATGTTCAATAACCCAGGCGGGCAGCGGTTGATTGGTCCGCCGCCACGCCTGGCCTTTGGAGAACCACAACGGTGCATCGTGACATGCACCACTGCGGCGATGCAGACTATCCGGCGACCGACGACACAACGCCGCGCTCTGAATCAGAGTCCGGCGAACTGCCGCCACGGAACAATTGGAAAGTCGTAGCCGTCGAATGGTAGCTTGCCGATGCCTGCCTAAGCACACGCAAAATGCGCTCCTTGCCAGTCAGATCGACAAAGAACCTAGTGATGCTGCCGACGACGGTATCGTTGTGTTCACCGAGTACAAACTGCGCCGTCGTGGCCGTGGCCTCGGTGGTCCCGGTCATGTTGGCGATCGCCGTGAAATTGCTGACGTCCGTCGTGGCCCCGTGCTGAAGAACCAGCGAGGTCCATTTCGCCGAGGCGCTTGTATTCGATGCGACGTTGTGGATCGCATCGACAATGACGCGTGAGAAGCCGAGGCAGTCCTGCGTGGTCGCGGACGTCGCAGATGTGCTCACGACTCCGAGCTGCGGAACCACGGCCTTCTGGTTTTGGAAAGTAGACATTATTCAATCCCTCCCAGGATTAGTGAGTGATACCAAAGAGTCGGTGAATAGCGCCGGGATCTTCGACTTGCATATCGCCACGCCAAACAAGTTTGAACCATATTTGATTGTCCGCAAAGCTCGAACCCGCTTCGGTCGTGACAGACACGTCGACGTCCTGCCGCAGTCCCAAAAGCACCTTGCTGAAGTCGCCGACAAACGCATCGCTCCCGTTGCAGCTTGTGCTCACGAACTTGGGCAACGCTTCCGCGATGGGCGGCCCGCCGACAAACATGTTCGCTTCGGAATTGCCCAACAGAACTTGCAGGTCTTCGACGCTCGCAGGATTCAAGATCACACCGCTGGGCGCGAAGTTGGCCAGACTAACGGACTCCCAGGCGGTCATAATGTCCTGCCAAGCGATCGCCCCGGATACGTCGGTTTCGCTCAGGCTGGTCAAGTTGCTCAGGCCCGTGATTCCTTGGGCGGCGGTGCCGTCGAGGATCAAGCGGTCAAGCTCTGCGGCGAAACTCTTGGTCAACACCAAAGAGATCAATGAGGCCATATTAGGTGCGTCATTGACCAACTCACGCGAAGCCTTGACAATTTGGCCGATCTTGACAGCCGTCAATTGCACGCGGTCGAAAACGATATCGGTGGATGCGATGGTCGCGTTTTCGGCTGTGACGTTGGTGGTCGTTGAAGAGATTGGATCGCCTGACACTCGCGCGAGATCGAGCGTGCCACTGGCCATCGGGACGACTTTCATCCCGGCCTTGAACATCACCGACTGTGCCCGTGCGTTGTCGATGAACGAGCGAGCGATCGGCTCCGGGACGGCAGCGCCGCCAGCGGATTGGATGATGCTAGACTGTGCGAGCTTTTCAAAACGCTCCTCCGGAATGTTCGCCC
>JACZTW010000025.1 GCA_022573485.1 Planctomycetota bacterium | reverse complement strand
GCATCGGCGTCGAAGTCAAAACGAGGAAGACCACGGCTACACTGTCGCCAACATTCTGTTCGGTGACGGGCACGTGGAATCCTTCGAGGATCGATTTGACTTCGACAACGGCGAAGTAAGGGTTCGGCCTGACGGCGAGCTGGATTCGTGGGACCTGCGTGAAAAAGTATTCGACGGCGTGCTGTCGCTGGGACGGCGATCGCGCAGCGCGTCGAAGATGGATTAGGATGGTCGCGGATGAGTGGCCATGATTTCAGGGCACTCTCGCTTGTTGGTACCGTTATTGCCATTATCGCCGGCGGGGCGATTGTGGCTGTGGCTCTGCTTGGCCTGGCCCACGCTCGCGAGGAAGCCCGTGCGAAACGGTGCCTGTCGATCCTCAGCCGCTACGGAACGGCGTTCGCGGCCTATGCGGAGGACTACGGCCACGTGCTGCCCTACGAAAACGTGGGCGATGAGCAGCACGGCCGAGTGGTGTGGTCGGAGGCCCTGACGGCATACATGGATGAGGCGGATCGCTTGTGTCCCTCGGTGGACCGTTCCGTGGAGAACCACCGCGAGGGCTATCGCATCAACAGCAAACTGAGCCGGCGCAGCGCCGATCCGCCGCAGCCGTATCGCCCGCTCAATTCGCTGTTGAGTCGCCCGCGTACGGTTGTGCTTTTCGATGCCGAATACGGCGGCCGCAAACAAGTCATTACGAGCGCGACCAAGCGGGTGAGGAGCTACGATTACGAAACCGGCAGGCTGATCTGGGAGTGCCGCGGCTTGGGCACGAACGCGATTCCGGCCCCGGTGATTCACAACGGCGTCGTGTTCGTGATGACCGGTCACCGTTCGCCGAATCTGCTGGCCATTCGGCTCGGCGGCGAAGGCGACATCACCCATTCGGAATTTGTTCTCTGGAGCAGCACGAAGGGAAACGCCTACACTCCATCACCGCTGCTCTATGGAAACATTCTCTACGTTCTCAGTGATCGCGGCTTCATAAGCGCGTACAACGCGATGACCGGCAAGCCGTACTATCAGCAGCAGCGGCTGCCGAAATCCTACACCTTCAAGTCTTCGCTTGTAGGCGCCAACGGGAAACTCTATTTGTCGAGTGAAGATGGCGACGTGATCGTCCTCAAGATGGGCGAAACCTATGAAGTTTTGGCGACCAACACGCTCGCCGGGCAGTCGTTCATCGCCACGCCGGCCATTGTGGACGGCGCGATGTTACTGCGCTCTGAAACAGGACTGTTCTGTATTCGTGAGCAGAACTGATGCTCGCCGTAGCAGCCCGACCGTGGCCAACTGCACCTTCACAGACAACCACGCCGGAGCTGGCGGCGGGATGTACAACCGCAGCGGCACGGGAAGTTCCACCTCCAGCCCCATGATCATCAATTGTGTATTCCGCGAGAACTCCGCCAACTCGGGTGGCGGGATCTTTAACACTTCCGGCACCGGCAATGCCTCTACCAGTCCAACTTTGATCGGTTGCGCCTTCGAAGGAAACTCCGCCAAGTTCGCAGGTGGTGGGATCCGCAACAGTTCCAGTACCGGCGGTGCCGTGACCAGTCCTATTTTGATCGAATGCACCTTCGAAGGGAACTCCGCCGCGTCGGGCGCTGGAATGTACAACAGTGCCAGCACCGGTGAAGCAGTGACCGCGCCGAAACTACTGCTTTGCCGCTTCACAGGGAATCAGGCCGACGGCTCGGGCGGCGCGATTTTCAGCAGTGCAAGTACTGGGGAGGCGCTGGTCAATCCGATGGTCATCGGTTGTGTTCTGAGCGGGAATTCCGCCGCGAGCGGCGGCGGCACATACAACACCTCCAGCACGGGCTCAGCGGTCACGAGCATTGAACTGGTCAACTCGACGCTCGCCCAAAACTCCGCATCCTCGGCCTCCGCGATCTTCATCAGGAATGGCATCAGCTCCAGTTCCGCCGACCTGTCTGTACTCAATTCCGTCATATGGAACAACCCCGCCGGCAACGGACCTCAGATTATTATATCGGGCGGTAATGTGGACGTGTTCGTGGCCTTTAGCGATGTCGAGGGCGGCATGGCGGGGCCCGGCAACATCGACGCCGATCCGCTGTTCGTTGACGCCGATGGGCTGGACGACATCCCAGGGACCGAAGATGACAACCTGCGTTTGTCTCCCGGTTCACCAACAATTGACGCGGCGGACAACACCGCTGTGCCTGACGGGGTGGTTACCGATCTCGATGGCAACCCGCGCTTTGTGGACGATCCCGACACGCCCGACACCGGCAACCCGGATGGAATCAATCCCGCCGTTGACATGGGGGCCTATGAGTTTGGTGGGCCAGGTTGTCCCGATGAGGACGGCGATGGCAGAGTGACGATTTGCCACATCCCGCCGGGCAATCCGGACAATGCACACACGATTACAGTGAGTGTCAACGCTCTACCCGCGCACCTGGCGCACGGCGATCACTGCGGGGCCTGCGAAGAAGATGACGGCTTGTTGATGGGCGGCAGCAATGTGATTCCAGAACCGTGTCCGACTGCCCTGGGCGACTCCGGAGATATCGGCGCTGAAGACCTGGCTCAATTGCTCGGCAGTTGGGGGCCGTGCTCCGGATGCCCCGCCGACTTCAACGCCGACGGCGTCGTCGGTGCGTTTGACTTGGCCGTACTGCTGGGCGCCTGGGGGCCTTGCCCCTGAGCGCCCGCCGGAGCGTGCTTGCCATGCAGGATTCGCGACTGAAACACGAGAACCGTCTTCGAACTCTATATCGAAAGGAACCACAGATGAACGTCTTGAAAAGCACAATCACCTTCCTGGCCTGCTGCTCAGCGTGGGGCTGTGGGGGGCGAGTTATTTCGACTTAGAGCTAGGATCAAGACCAGCGTTCAGCGACAAAGGTAGACTCCTCGCCTTGATGGATGAACAATCCGCCGTAAAGCCTAGCTTGCACGAAAGAACCGCTGGGCCGTACCTCCGGGGCCGATCGGTACACTGAGTCGCCGAGTGCACTTCGGGCAGCGCCCCACATAGGCGGTGCCGGCGGTGTTGCTGTACATACGGCTGTAGGTGTTGCAGCAGTCGAAGCGAATGCCCAGCCACCGTCGGCCGACCGCGCGTCCGCGCGACTCGCCGCGGCCGTCCTGTTCGAGGTCGTCGATATCCACGATGTAGGCGGGCTCGTCTTTCATTGCTCACAGTATCGGCTTAGACCCGGATGAGGATGCAACTAGCGATGAACGAAAGATACGATTTGTTCCGATAGGGTGCCGGCGGTCGTTATAAACTGGTCGCTCTGCTCGTAGATATGGGTCCGTTCCGACTCGAATTCGAGATCGCAGACGTTGATGAGTGCCGTTTCTCTGGCCGCTTTGCAAGCCGCCAGTGCCAGATGCGCGGATACTGCCAAGTCGCTGCGCATGACGGTTGCGAACAGCGTTTTGTGCTCGTCCAAGAGCCGCAGCAGGCTGACGGTCATGGCTTGAGTTTCAAGCGGCACGGCGATGGCGAGTCGCGCCGCCTGCTGGAGTGTCTCGCGCGGCGCTTCCTGAAGCCTGACTTGCCGGGCCGCTGCGGCGTAAACCTCGTAGGCGGCTGCGTCTTCGTCGATCAGCCGACGACAGATGCCGTCGAGTCGTTCCAGACGTTGGGCCGTGCCTTCAAGTCGTGTGCGATCTTCGGGTGACGTTTTGGGGCCGATCGAATACGCCGTGACCATCCGGCTGAGCGCAACGGCCAGTGCCGCCGCGGCAGAAGCCACCGCGCCGCCCCCCGGTGTCGGAACACGATCCCCTGTGCGCGACAGGAAATCATCCATCGCCAGTGAGAGGAGGGATTCGCTCGCGGCTTCGTTCACGGTGGGTGGCTTCATTGTTCCTGCGTGGATTCGCGCTGCTTGAACGCCCTGCGCATTTCTCGAATCCGCAGCAGGCTGCGGACACGGGCAATGAACTCGATACGATTGAAGGGCCTGGTCAGGAAATCATCCGCACCCGCCTCCATGCCGCGCTCGTAATCGCTGGATTCATTCAGCGCCGTAACGATGATGATTGGAATGTGGCGTGTCGTCGGATTCCCTTTGAGCTGCTTACAGACTTCAAACCCAGACATATTAGGCATCATGATGTCCAACAGGATCAAGTCTGGCGGATCCTGGGTAACCGCCTGCAGGGCCTCCAGGCCGTCGCGGGCAATCCGGCTTTCAGTCCCTTCGATTTCCTCCAGATAGGCTTGCAGGAGTTCCACGTTCTGCTCATTGTCATCGACAATCAGCACCTTAGCGGGAAGTGCATCGTCTGCATTGATCATGGGACCGACTTTCATTTGTGACCGAGATTAACGGACCTCGGGATCGACAAGCAGTGGGCCATGCTATCGGACCACTCATCGATCGTCTACGCACAGTATATTCGCATCCTGCTCGCCAGGCCAGAAGATACCGAAATTGAACGAGACACTTAAGGCCAAGGGGGTCCAAGCCGATCGTATGATTGTGAAGAGGTAATTGCCTCTCAGTTGACGTCGGCTTTTCGAGGGCGCTCTCGCTGATCGGTGAGAACTGCGCCCTCGGCTCAATGACCGCACGAAGTCCGCCACGGCGGGCTGAGGCAGCCCAGTGCGCGTGCGGCGCAGGCAGCGGAAATCGGCATGAGAAACGATCAAATGGGTCCGGAAATGAAGCACACACTTGGTGTGCCTGATGTCCCGTTGCATCCGATCCTCGATAAGATCGCATGCACGGAGCACTTGCCTTCGCTGCCCGCGGTGGCGGTCCGCGTGCTCGAATTGATCCGGCAAGACGAAGTGGCGATCACGGAAATTGCCGAGACCATCGCCCAAGATCCGGTCCTGAGCGCGAAAATCCTGAAAGTCGTGAATTCGCCTTTGTTCGGCGTGCCGAACAACATCAGCTCGCTGCCGCAGGCCATGATCATCCTGGGCCTACGGACGCTGAAAGTGATGGTCCTGAGCTTCTCGATGGTCGGCGAGTTGGCCAAGCTCCGTGATGAGAATTTCGATCATGAGCTGTTTTGGCGCCGGTCCGTCACCACCGCGGTAAGCAGTTCGTTGCTTGCGGAGCGATGCGATCCGCGGGTACAGGATGAAGCCTTCGTGGCCGGCCTGTTGGCCGATCTGGGCATCCTGGCCGCCAATCAATGTGCACGGTCGGACTACCAGCCCGTACTCAAACTCTATCACGAAGGCACCTGTCCGTTGCAGGACGTTGAGGGCCGGGAACTCGGACTCACTCATGCCGATATGTCCGCCAAGCTCCTCGAAAGTTGGAAACTGCCCGAGCGGCTGATTCTGGCCGCACGATATCACCATGACGACGCCATTCCTCCCGTCGATGAGGACGGTCATTGCCTCACACGGCTGGTGTGGACTGCAGCCCTGATCTCGGATCTGTTCTGTCAGGACACTCCATCGACGGACCTCGACCCGCTGAAAAAAACGATCGTGCAGGCGCTGGGCGCCGCCGTGCCGGTAGGCGGCGTGCCCTTGTTGCCGGGCGACATTGATTCGATCCTCGAGCAAGTCGATCAGTACGTCTGCCAAACCGCCAAGAATATTTCGCTGCAAATCGGGGAGACCAAATCCTATGAGGAGCTGCGTGTGATGGCCATGGCCCAGCTTGCGCAATTGAGCGTCAGCGCCGAGATGGATCTGGCAGCCGCCTCCCAGAAGGCGGCGGAAGCGCAGAAGCGAATCCAGAAGCTCAGCACGGAAAAGCGCGCCCTGACCCATTCGGCCAATACCGACGAACTCACCCAAATTGCAAACCGCAAGGGCTTCAACGACGAGATCGAGCGTGCCGTGAAGTACGCCCAGGACACGGGGCATTCCGTTGGCCTGCTGATGTGTGATCTCGATCATTTCAAACAGATCAACGATACCTATGGGCACCTGTTCGGCGACGAAGCACTCAAGGCGGTCGGAGAAGTCCTGCGAGGCATCGAGGATCGCGCCCACTTCGTCGCTCGATACGGCGGCGAGGAGTTCGCCGTCATTTGCTTCAGGTCGACCTTGGACGATCTGGCCGACATCGCCGAGGTCGTCCGCCGGGAAATTGAGAAGATCGATCTGAAGTACGGCACGCAGATTGTCCGCATCACGACCAGCGTGGGCGCTGCACAAGTCGCCGACCCCATGGGCGAAATGACGGTCGAAGCACTGATCAAGCGCGCGGACGCGTGCCTCTTCGAAGCCAAGCGGGCGGGCCGCAACCGCTTCATTGTCGCGCGCTAGTCGGGGTCCGGAGCCTGCGCTGTCCGCGCCCGGGCCACTGCATTCGAGTCGTTCAACTGACGGTTCATCGGCATCCAGGCGATGCCATAGCTTGAAGCTGCGGACAGGCGCTCGCGCAGCGGTGTCTCCGCGACATGGGCCAAGAACCCAAGCAAGTCCCCTCTCCGCGAGCCGGAGACGCGCCGATAATACGCCAGACACACCTCGCGGTTGGTCATGAGACGCTTCCACAGGAACACGGTCCGGCCCCGGTCGTCCACACGGATGAGGTTCGGATCCTCCAGAACTTGTTGAACCGCGAGTCGTATTTGCTCGAGCAGCGAATTCGGGCGATAGCTTTGCTCTGAAAGGGCGGGGGATCCGACACAGGCCTCAGACAGGCAAAACAGCACCCGCACGTCGCCCCGGCTCGCGACCTTGAGCTTATGACGAAGCCCGGCCAGTCGCACAGCTCTGCGATCGACGCGAAAGATAAATCCCTGATCCAGCCGGGGCGTGTCGATGCGGTGGATGCTCGACGTGGGGTACAGCTCCAGCACGGCCCGTAACACGCAGGCATTATAGGCGTTGATGTAGTAACACGTCTGATCGCTGGGCGTGCGGAACAGATTCGGCGTGGATTCGGGGCCGACGACGCTGATCAGGCCGAGGTAGCGGTCCAGCGCCTCACGGTCAGAGGCCAGGCGGGCATAGTCCACCATGCCGTCTCGAACGTTTTCCTGCAGGACGGTGGCCCAATCTCCAGCATCGTAGGCGCTCGGCAGGGTGGTTGGAATGTAGGCAGGGTCATACCGAATTGACGTCACGGGCGCGCAGCCGATGAAGGCACTCACACACAGGCTGGCGGCGGCAGTGATCCGGAGTATCGCCGTGTTCATTTCAAACAGTCTCCCCGAGGACCGGCAGGGCGGCAGACTCTCGCCCGCGGCCCGCGTCATCATAGATGAGGCCTTGCATCCCGGCAACAGAATCCTACGATCAAGGCCATGGACGATCGTGCCGCATTCATCACAACGCTGAAATCGAATCTGGAGCATCTTGACTTGCCGTTCGGCGATGGCGCCGTGGGTCAAATGTGGGAGCACTTTCGGCTGCTGGTCGCTGCCAACCGAAAGATCAACCTGACCCGCATCACCGGCCCTGCGGAGGGCGCCGCCAGGCACTATGCGGATTCGCTGGCTGTCGCGGCGTGGAGCAGGGCCACTGGGACCGACGTAACCACAGTTATTGATGTGGGAACAGGCGGTGGATTCCCTGCGGTGCCCCTGGCGATCTGCCGACCCGATTGGCAGGTCACGGCGATTGATGGTACCGGCAAGAAAATACGCTGCGTGGAGCAGTTCGTAGATCACCTCGGTTTGACCAACTGTCGTGCTCTGCACCAGCGGGCCGAAGAATGGCGTGAGGACACTCCTTCGTTTGACATGGTCCTGTTCCGCGCGATCGCCCCGCTCGCCGATTGTCTCGGCCTGGCGGAGCGCTTCTGTCACCCCGGCAGCGTCGTTATTTGCTACAAGGGTGACCCACTGCCCAACGAGGAATCTCACGCAGCCCTCCAAGGCCGGACCGGCAGCCGATTCACCCGCCGGCAGAATTGGCCTTACACGCTCGAGGGGCCAAGCGGCGTCCTAACTCGTCAATTGTGTTGCTATTTCGCGGACCCGGGGCATGAGCAGGCAGCCGACGGGTTTGCCTCGGATGTATAGCTCGGATCCTCTCTGAGGTCGGCATGGTTGCGCAACAACTTGATGCACAGCAACTTATGAGGGGCGAGTGATTCCTGCGGGGTTGTTCCGGGCGCGCGCGGTCGGTTCCTCCGCGGTCCCGGCCGGACGCGGCTATAATCCTCCGATTGCGGGCGGCTGATCCTCGCCGCTGTCGTCGCGGAGAGTGTTTCTGCGGCTCGACTCCAATTTGCCATCATAAGGATGGTGGTGAGACCTTGTATTCCCTGCGCGACATACTATGCTGAACCGCTTACGTTTAGGACTTTGAGTCATGGAGCTAACCCACAGCCTGGAAAGAGACTTCGTTCGACACTTGGCGCCGAAAGCTCCGCTGGTGACCTCGCCGACGACGACGGTCCGAGAAACGATACGTTTGCTCCAGGAAAATCAAGCCGGGTGCGTGATCATCTGTGATGGCCAAAACAAGGCGATCGGAATTTTTACCGAGCGAGACGTGTTGCGGCGCGTTATTGGCGAACGTGTGGACCTGGATTCGCCGATTACCGATGTAATGACCACCGATCTGGCCTCGGTCAGGGAATCGGACAAGATTGCCCGCGCGATCCACTTGCTGCACGAGCGTGGACTCCGACATTTGCCGGTTCTCGATGACCAGGGTGGCCCGATCGGCTTGATCACGGTTCGCGGCGTGATGGAGTACCTAGTTGAGCACTTCCCTCAAACCATCTATAACCTGCCCCCCGATCCTTCGACGATCCTCGAGGCACGAGAGGGAGCGTGACCATCGTTGGCCCTCGCTAATTGACGCACCGTTTACACATTTGCAGACCTATAATTTAGACAAGAGGTCAGTAGTCCCATGATCGCGAAAACAGCGGAGACATCCGCCAACAAGACAGTGCGTGAGCTTGATGCGGTAACCATCCGGTTCTGCGGCGATTCCGGCGATGGCATGCAGCTCGCCGGCACGCAGTTCACGAACACCTCAGCGCTGTTCGGGAACGACGTCAGTACGCTGCCGGACTTTCCGGCCGAGATCCGCGCCCCGGCGGGCACGCTGGCCGGCGTCAGCGGCTTTCAACTGCGCTTCAGCAGCCACGAAATCTATACACCGGGCGACGAAGTTGATGTGCTCATTGCGATGAATCCCGCCGCCCTGAAGGCCAACCTTGAGGATCTGGCTGATCAGGGCTCGCTGGTGATCAACGAAGATGAATTCACGCCGTCCAACCTCAAGAAGGCCGGCTACGAATCCAATCCGCTGGAAGACGGCAGCCTGGAGAAATACCAGGCCCACATGATCAAGATCACCTCGATGAACAAAGAAGCGCTCAAGGATTCGCCGATCGGCGCGAAGGCCATTGACCGCTGCAAGAATTTCTTTGCCCTGGGACTGGTGTACTGGCTCTATGGTCGGCCTATGGAACCGACCCTCAATTGGATTGCCCAGAAATTCGGAAAAATGCCCGAGGTCGCCGATGCCAATGCGACGGCCCTGAAGACCGGTTACTACTTCGGCGAGACCACCGAGAGCTTCGCCGTGCAGCACATCGTCCCCGAGGCCAAGATCGAGCCGGGTCGCTATCGCAAAATTATGGGCAATGAGGCGCTGGCCCTCGGATTCGTGACCGCCGCCGAGCTGGCGGGTAAGAAACTGTTTCTGGGGAGCTATCCGATCACGCCGGCCAGCACCATCCTGGAAGAACTGAACCGCTTCAAGCACCACGGCGTCAAGACCTTCCAGGCGGAAGACGAAATCGCAGCCATGACCTCCATCATCGGAGCGGCATTCACGGGCGCCTTGTCGCTCACCAGCACCTCCGGTCCCGGTCTGGCGCTGAAGGGCGAAGCCATGGGACTGGCTGTGATGATGGAATTGCCCCTGGTCATCATCAACGTGCAGCGAGGCGGACCGAGCACCGGGCTGCCCACCAAGACCGAACAATCGGACCTGCTGATGGCTCTGTACGGACGGCACGGTGAATGTCCCATGCCCGTGATCGCGGCACAGTCGCCCGGCGATTGCTTTTACACCGCGATCGAAGCCTCGCGCATCGCGCTCCGCTTCATGACGCCTGTGCTTCTGCTGAGCGACGGCTATCTGGCCAACGGCAGCGAGCCGTGGAAAGTGCCGAAGTTTGAGGATCTGGAGCGGATTGAAGTCGTACACCCGACAAAGAAGAACGCGGGCGACGAGTTTTTCCCCTACCAGCGCGACGAGAACCTGGTGCGACCGTGGGCCTTGCCCGGCACGCCCGGATTGGAGCATCGCCTCGGCGGACTGGAAAAGGAAGACGGTTCGGGCAACGTCTGTTACACGCCGGCCAACCACCAGCGCATGACGGACATCCGCGCCCAGAAGGTGGCCAACATTCAAAAATTGATTCCGCCCACCCAAATTCTGGGCTCCGAAAGCGGCGACCTGCTGGTGGTCGGCTGGGGTGGAACCTATGGATCGATCACGACAGCCGTGCGGCAATGCCAGAAAGAGGGGCTGTCGGTTTCCGCCATACATCTGCGCTACTTGAATCCGCTGCCTCCCGACCTGGGTGAAATCCTCGGTCGATTTGACCACATCGTGATCCCTGAACTGAATACCGGGCAATTACGGTTCTACTTGCAGGGAACCTACCTGCGTGAGCTTGAAGGCCTCAACAAGGTCCAGGGCAAACCGTTTTTGGTAAGCGAAATCTGTAAGAAGATCCACTCGATGATTGGAGAGAAAGTACACGCATGAGCACGACTGTGGAACTGCCGACACTGAAGCCCAAGGATTTCGCCTCCGATCAGGACGTGCGCTGGTGCCCGGGTTGCGGCGACTATTCGATCCTGGCGCAAGTCAAGAAGATCCTGCCGACGCTTGGGATTCCGCGCGAGCGGTTTCTGTTCGTCTCGGGCATCGGTTGCAGCAGCCGATTCCCTTATTACCTGGAGACCTACGGACTCCATAGCATCCATGGCCGGGCGCTGGCCATCGCGACCGGCGCCAAATGCGCCAACCCCGATCTCCAGGTCTGGGTCGTCACCGGTGACGGCGACGGTTTGAGCATCGGCGGCAACCATTTGCTCCACGCCATCCGACGAAACGTCGGCATGGTCGTGCTGCTGTTCAACAATCGCATTTACGGCTTGACCAAAGGTCAATACTCGCCGACTTCGGAGTTCGGCAAGAAAACCAAGACCTCGCCGTTGGGAAGTATTGACTACCCGCTCCGTCCACTGTCGGTGGCCATTGCTGCAGAAGCGACGTTCGTCGCGCGGGCGGTCGATGTTGACATCAAGCATCTGGGATCCGTGCTTTCGGAAGCGGCCCGGCACAAAGGAACAGCGTTCGTCGAGATCTACCAGAACTGCAACATTTTCAACGACGGCGCCTTCAGCTATGCGACCGACAAGGGCACCAAGGCTGACAGCGTTGTGTACCTCCAACATGGTCAGCCGCTGGTCTTCGGCAAAGAGCGCGACAAGGGCATTCGGCTGAACGGCGTGGTCCCGGAGGTCGTCACCCTGGGCAACGGCGTGACCGAGGATGATTTGCTGTTTCACGATGAGAAGATGGACGACTCCAGTTTGGCGTTCCTGCTCTCGCGCATGCAGGTGCCGGCCTTTCCCGAGCCTCTGGGCATCTTCCGCCGGGTCCATCGACCCACCTATGAGAATTTGATGAAGCAGCAGATTGAGGACGCGCGCTCGAAAAACGGGGCCGCCGACATGGCCGCGCTGCTGGAAGGCGCCGATTCCTGGGACGTAACGTAAACGCCTGCAACGGTGTGCAGAGCAGGCAGCGATGCGGTACAATCCGCTCGTCGGTTTCTTCAAGTCACCTTGGAACGTACGCGTATGATCGACTGCCCCGCATGTGGACATCCGAATATTGAAGGGGCAGACCAGTGCGAGCAATGTCAGGCGGACCTGTCTGACATGGGCGTGCCCGAATCCTCCGCCGAGGGCTTGGCGGCGCGCTTGATCAATGAATCCGTCATGGAACTCAAGCCGGATCGGGGCTTGACCATGCTGCCCGACAGCACTGTCTCTGAAGTGACCCAATCCATGATTGACGCGCACACCAGCGGGGTCATGATTGTAGACCACGACGAACTGGTCGGTATTTTCACCGAGCGCGATTTTCTGATGAAGATCGCGGATCGGTACGACGAACTGCGGCACGAGCCGATCCGCAAGTTCATGTCGCCGCTGCCCGAGGCCATCCAATCAACGGAATCCGTTGCCCAGGGCTTGAATCTGATGGCGGTCAAGAACTATCGCCATGTTCCGATCATGCAAGACAACAAGCCCGTCGCTATGGTCCGCACCCGTGATGTGCTCGGCTTCATCGCCAGACATTGCTCCAGCGCCGACTAGCATTGCCGACCGAGTGCCCCTTGTTCACGTCCGATAGCGCCCCGCGTCCCGCCGCCAACCGACCCCAATTGTAAGCTGTATTATCTCCGCATCAATGGCGAGGCGTTCGAGAGGCTCGCGCCAAGTGGAATTCCCACACACGCGCAACAGCCCGGAGTTGAATGAACAGGAGCAACCTATGAGCAGTGCCGTCTATACAGATCTCTCGCTTGAGGAACTCTTCAACATGCCGCCGGCAGCGGCGCGGGCGTCGGCGGGCGACGAGTCCGGCGATGCTTTCGTGCCTCAGCCCCCCGAGGACTTCAAACAAGCCGGCATCACCAGCGCCATGGCCGAAGCGCTGCTCTTGAAGTTCCTGTTGGCCCACGGCAACGCCAAAGGCCGGGAACTTTGCGAAGAACTCGCCCTGCCGCTCAAAGACTGCAAGGAGATGCTTACCACGTTGAAGAACCAGCAGTTGGTCTTCTACAAGGATTCAGCCCAGTTGGATTTCACGTACGCTCTGACCGAGGATGGCCGGGAACGCGCCAAGAAATATATGCAGGAGTGTTCCTATCTCGGATCGGCGCCGGTATCGCTGGCTGAGTACATCGCGTCGGTCAACAAGCAGACCATCGCCGGAGAGATGCCGCGGCGCGATGACTTGCAGAGGGCATTCAGCGACCTGTTGATCAGTGACGAACTGTTCTCGCGCTTGGGGCCGGCCATTAACTCCGGACGGGGCATGTTCCTCTACGGCCCGCCGGGAAACGGCAAGACCAGCATCGCCGAACGCATCACCCGTTGCTTCGGCACCGAGGTCTGGATTCCCCGCACCGTTCAAGTCGAAGGCCAGATCATCATGGTGTTCGACCCGCAGGTCCACGAACCGGTCGAGCTCGGGCCGAGCATCATCAAAGCCAAACAGCACGATCGCCGCTGGATCAAAATCAAGCGGCCGACGATTGTGGTCGGCGGCGAGTTGACCATGGATGCCCTCGAGATTCGGTACGATCCAGTCAGCAAGATCAGCCACGCCCCGCTGCAAATGAAGAGCAACTGCGGCTCACTGGTCATCGACGACTTCGGACGGCAGCGAATCAACCCCTTCGAATTGCTCAACCGCTGGATCGTGCCGCTGGAGAAGCGCTATGATTTCTTGCAGCTCATCACCGGCACGAAAATTCAAGTGCCCTTCGACCAGCTCATCATCTTCTCGACGAACCTCGAGCCGAAGGATCTCGTCGACGATGCTTTCCTGAGGCGCATTCCCTACAAGATCGAAGTGCCCGATCCGACCGAAACCGAGTTCCGGCAGTTGATGCAAATCGTGAGTGAGCAGTCTGGGGTCGAGCCGAACGCGGAGGCGCTGGACCACTTGATCGCCCGCTACCGCGCGGAGGAGCGACCTTTCCGTTGCTGTCATCCGCGCGATTTGCTGGCCCAGATCAAGAATCAGTGTGACTATGAGGGCGGCCAGGCAACCATGACCAAGGAGACTTTCGACTTCGCTATGACTAACTACTTCACGATTATGTAGCGAATTCATGGCAGCGGGATGTCCGTGAAGCTGAAGGGCACTTCCACCGTCTCTTGACCGAGCCCGATGGTCAGTTTGAGTCGCGCGTCAACCGGAACGGTTTCCACCGGCTGTAGTGTGCGCGAGGTTTTGCCGCCCAACGTCATGGTCATGGTAGCGACGTTGATTCCCTTGCCGGCCGCATCAACCAGCGCTAATTCCAACAGCCTGTCCTGATTGCCGCTCGTCTCGAATGTGACGGCCTTGGACTTGTCTTCCACCTTCGTAACTTTGATGATCAGCCCGGCAGACTTCAGCAAGTCGTTCTCGATCGTCTTGCCTTGCATAGACAGAATGTCGGCGACGATCACTTCCTTACGCTCCTTGATGACGAACAGTTTGAGCTTGCCGGTGAGCGTTTTCAGTGCTTTGGATGAACGGGCCGGAGCGTCGAAATACAACGTGACGCGGAGCTTGTCATTGGGCTTTGTTTTCTCCCAGAAGAACATGGACTCCCGGTCCACGTCCACAAGCCGGTCATGCGGGTTGGTGTTCATTCCGAACCCTTCGCGCGGCTTGAGTGCCTTGCCTTGGTCATCCTCGACCTTTGTGATTTGAACGAAGCCATACTTCTCCGCTCGGGCGGCCGCAGCTCCCGCAAGCTCGATGGTGACCTCCAGAATCTCCTGAGCGCCCGGATTCACCGAGCCGAGCTGGGATTGGGCCGGGTTCTTTCGAAGATCCTTGTGCCGCACTTCGTGAACCGTGATGACCCGCACCGTGGGCTTCGCCTCGGCCGGCGGATCGCCCGCGAACAGAGTGCTCAGAGCTAGAATCATCACTGCTACTCCCGAGACCATGAAATTTCTCCTTTAACTGCTTGCGTCCAAATGACTAACGGCTCTGGTCGCCGAAGCTGGTCACAATTTGCGACCCCCTCCGTGCATTCGCGGGGGATCAACAATGATCTGCCGAAACTCCATTCCAAACGTCACCCTGCCATCGAGCGCAGCACGTCGCAGCCGCGCCGGATATCGCCATCGGCGGTGGCGTAGCTGATGCGGAAGTGGGTGTCCTGCCGGCTGAAGGCTGCGCCGGGCACGCACAGCAGGTTCTTATCCAAGGCCGCCTCGACAAACTGCGTGCTGTTCTCGAAGCGCGCCGGCACTTTGAGGAAGAAATAGAACCCACCGTGGGGTCGGGCATATTCGAAGTGGCTGCCCAGCTCCTGCATCACCAAGTCGCGTTTTCGGCTGTAGTTGCCGACTTGTTCGGACATATCGACGTCCAAGGCTGCGATGGCGCCGTGTTGGGCCATGCTGGGCGCGCACACGAACGTGTACTGCTGCATGTTGCCCATTTGCTGGAGGATGGCCTGCGGACCCGACGCATAGCCCATCCGCCAGCCGGTCATGCTGTAACTCTTGCTGAACCCTCGGAGCAGGATCGTGCGCTCGGGTACGAATTCCGCCGGGCTGGGCGTCGGCCCGTCATAACTCAGATCGCGATAAATTTCGTCGCTGATGATCAGCAGGTCGTGTTTCTCTGCCAGCGTGCAGACCTGTTGGATTTGCTCAGCCGTGTAGACCACGCCGGTGGGATTATTGGGCGAGTTCAATAGCAGAATCTTCGTTTTCGGCGTGATGGCCTCGGCGATTTTGTCCGGCGACAGTTGGAAGTCCGGATAGGTCGAGACCGCCACCGGCTTCCCGCCGGCGCACTGCACCAGGTTGGGGTAACTTACGAAGTACGGATCGGGATAGAGGACTTCATCGCCGGCGTTCACTGTGACCATCAGCGCCAGCAGCAGCCCGCCGGACAACCCCGAGGTCACCAGAATTTCCGGCGTCCCGTTGTAGTAATGGGCCACGCGGGCAGCGATTTTCTCGCGCAACGCGGGCAACCCCTGTGTGACGGTGTAGCCGTTGTGCCCCGCGCGGATGGCCTCAATGGCCGCCTGCTTCGCAGGCTCGGGCACCTCGAAATCCGGCTGGCCGATGGAGAAGTTGATCGGGTCCTTCAGCGACGCTGCCAGATTGAAAATCCGCCGAATACCGGATTCCTTAACCGATCGGGCGCGCTCCGAAATGAAATCCTCAATCGCCATGCGTGCCCCGCAGCATACTGCCCCACATAGCGATCCACAACGCCGGAGGGCCCCCGGCCCACAACGCATCGACGAACCTGCTCACCACGATGGCCGGGCGTGCTACTTCTTGTCCGCCTCGGGCGCGGCGTCACCTTCGGCCGGCTTTTCGCCTTCACTCTCGGCGGCGGCTTCGGGCTTCTCCTTGACCTTGCCACCGACTTTAGCCTTGCGATGGGCCACCTTGATCAGGCCGAACGGGCTCTGATCCTCCAGCCAACGATCTTCGTCCTTGAGTTTTTCGATGCGTTCGGCCCGCGTCAAGACGTTGCGGTGCTTTGAAAGGGCGCCGCTGGTCTTGAGTGATTTATCAATGGACATTCCAATGCGCTCCGTTACCAGGCTGAGCCCGGCAGTTTCTTCTTGACGTAACACTTAAACCCGTATCGACCGCCGGCTTCCAGGTATTGTTGGCCGACCTTTCTGATGCGGGCACTCAATTGTTGACAGGCTGCCTTTTCTTCCGTCAGCCCGTAATCAAATCCTTCCTTCGAGATCAATACCCACTTACCGCCGTTCTCAATCAGCGTTGATTCAATCTCTCTATTCTTCAAATACTCGCGGGCGGTCGTCGCGGCGTCTTTGGTTTTGAAGGTTTCGATCCAAATATAGTTCAAGTCGTCGATGAAGCCGACCTGGCCCGCGCGGGCCGCTTTTCGCTGCTGGGCGTTCTCCCGATTGACGGCATCGCTAACCACGCCCAGATCCAGCAACACGCCGGGATTGGGCGGTTGCTCGCGAAGGTCGAGGAATTCGTCATCCGCGATCATCTGCGCCCGCTCAGCGGCGGCCTGCCAACCGGAATGGTATCCCAAGTGTCGGCCCAGCGCAAAAGCGCCGGCCAACACCACCAACGCTCCGAACAAGACCACGGCCAGCGTCAGCGTGCTGAGCGAGAACTTCAATCGATCGCCTTCCGCCCGAACCAGCGTTTGCGGGCTGTCCCCTTTCGCCGCCGGCGCTTGCTGAGCGGGCTGGCCGATTGAGGAAGCATTCGAGCCACCCGCCGCCGGTTTCATGTCTTCGCGGCGGAGGACTTCAAGCAGGGACAGCGCATTCTTGGATTTCGGCACGAGTGCACTCCTTGCTCGCCACGGCTCCTGCCTTGGAAATCACAGTAGCACAGCATAGAGATTTGCCACGCAAATTCAAGCATTTGAGCGAATTCGCGCTCTGCCGGGCTATTGTGGCCGGACACGTGCGTTGAAAGTACGTGTTTGGCGACTTGCCCAATCTGGCCTCGGGTGTCCTTGAGCCGGACCCTTCACTGTTTCCCGGATTTGATTGTTCAATCCGCAATCCGCATTTCCCCCGGCCTTTCTCTCTTGCCGCGTTGACCTTGCGGCAAAATGGCTTTGTTCGGCCACTGAGCTTTTGCGTGGTTCGTGATTCGCTCCCCATTCCGCAATCCGAAACCCGCATTCCGCAATTCTTTCGCTCCCCATTCCAAAATCCGAAATCCGCATTCCGCAATCGTTCTCATCCTTCGTCCTTTCGGCCCTTTCCCATTCCCGGCCTTCCCTTTGCGCGAAGTTTGGCTTCGTTTGGCGCTACACGTTTCGCGATGCTCTGCCGTCTTCTTTCGTAATTCTCACGGTCTGCGCACACCGCAACCGCACCTACTTCGCCCCACTGCATAACTTGACACGTGATCTATTGGGATTCGAGCCCGAACCGATCAGGCGCGAACGCCCACTCTACCAAACATCTGTTCAGCGTCCGTTCGTCCCGGAGGGACATTCGATAATAGCCCAGCGATTCATCGCTGGGTTCCAAGTGTGAGATGAGGATTCAGTCCTGTAGGGACGGCTGAGGCGCTCGAACGCGGAGACCTTCGACGACTTCACTTCAGTCGTCCCTACAAGACTTCTTGGTTGTACGGCGCTTCGCAACTGATGTATTATCAGGTCTACAACGCCAACGAAGATCCGGTGGAGCGGGTGGATTACGAGTACGAACTCGGCGACCTCCCCTGGGCCGGGAACGTGATCAAGATCACGCTGGATGAGGAGAACAACGCGGTGTCCTACATCACTTGTCTGACGTACACGCGCAACGGCGAGTTGTGGATCGTCACCGAGAAGACCTGGGAAGAGGACGAGTTCGGCGTGCCGTTTAACGAGCAGACGGTCAGCATCACCGAGTTCCGCGGCAGCGGGCGTGGCCGGTACATGACCCGCCAGCGCGACCCGGCCGACCCCACGCAGGTTCTCGCCGGGACCACGACGTGGTATGATTATGACGGAGATGAAATTTACGGGGATTACGAGGTGGACGTGGTTGGCCAGAATGTCACGACGACGCAAATCGGCGTTACCGAAGCCGGCATAGGCCAAGTCGATTACAACGGCTCGGGCCTGAGCTACTTTCACTTTGACCACATCGGCAGCACGCGCCTGCTCACCGATATGCCGCACACGATTGAAGATTCCTACATTTACACAGCCTTCGGCGAAACAATTAGCGCCGAGGGCACCATCGGCACCCGCTACCGCTACGCCGGCACCTATGGTTATCAAGACAACAGCGAGTTCGCCGCTCCCGACTCGGCCTTCGACGCCGTGCACGTCGGGCATCGCTACTATTCGCCCACCATCGGCCGATTCCTCCAACGCGATCCGATAGGCCTCCGCGGCGGAGCCAACGTGTACGCGTATGTAGGGAACGACCCGATGAGTTTCGTCGATCCTCTAGGGTACGGTGAGATTTGGGAAGGAATTAAGGCCGCTGCCGATGTG
>JACZTW010000278.1 GCA_022573485.1 Planctomycetota bacterium | reverse complement strand
ATCTACATCGACTACGACGACCTGTTCGAAAGCGGCTGCCGTGCATGGAACACCTTGACACCCGAACGCCTCAAAACCGTCTGCGCAACCGCATGGATCAAACGCACGAACTAATCCAGATTCGTATAACTTGCCACCCGATCGCCGGCCAGCGGCTGATGAGGCGATCAGCGGCACACTCCAGGATCAAAAGTCAAAAACTTTTGGCTCGCAACAGAATGGGCTCCAAGAGTTTGCAACAAGAGTGACTATAAACCCCCGGGATTAGATTCACAATTGCCGCTCTCGCACGTATTTATATGTAGAGATCGAGTTGAATTCCCACAAAGCGCGTAAGCCCGGAAGGTCCGGGCGGCTGCGCGTCCCGCACTTCTGGTTTGAAAAGGAGCAAGACATGAACCGTCGAACGACCGTCCCCATTCTCTTGGCCTGCGCCTTTGCGCTTCTCGCCCCACCCCCCGCGTTAGCTGACTACGTCGACCTGGAAGTGATCGATCGCACCGATCTTTTGATCTGTGAGAACGTAAGCCACCCGGATATACCCCAAAAATTGGATGTCTGCGAGGTCCATGTGGTATTTGATGACCCCGCAGATCGCTTGATCAGCGTGGCCTTCACTAACGTCAGCACCACCGCCCCCCAGGGCTTCTTCCAGCATCCGCTGAACTTCGTCAACACTGCGCCGGCATGCGCTTTGATCGCGCTGGAGCCGACGGTGGAGTGCGACAGCTTCGTCTCCCTGGGCGTGGACTGCTTCGACTTGGCAGACAGCACCACAGCAGACCCGGATTTTGACAGCACGAAGTTCAACAGTTCGGGCGAGGTCAGCGGCGGATGGTACAACAGCGCCCCGTCCAACGGCCAGGGCGACCCCGATGCCAACGGCCGGGTGCTGATCGCCCGTTTCTCGTACAAGCAAAACAAGAATACCACAGGCGACGTGTGCATTTTCACGCAGGATTCCTCCGGAGACATCATCGAGTTTCTGCTGGTTCCCTTCGACTGCGCCGTTCCCGGCGGCGGGCTCCCCACCAGCAGCGGCGGCACCATTTGGTACGTCGATGACGACGGTGCGGCCGGGAACGGCTGCACTAATTGGGGCGACGCGTGCCCAGACTTGCAGACGGCGCTGACCTTGCCAAATCTGAGTGCCGGCGACCAGATCTGGGTGGCCGAGGGCACTTATCGCCCTTCGGGTTGTGCTCAGGAACCGGATGGGTGCCTCCCGACCCATCGCAATGACGCATTCGTGATTCCAAGTGGTGTGCTCGTCTACGGCGGATTTGAAGGTACCGAGCCCACTCTTCAACAACGCAAGAAGCTCTTCGACACTACGATCCTCACCGGCGACCTCAACGGGGATGATGTGCCCGAAGAATTCCCGAACACCCTGAGTTTCGCGGAGAACAGCTACCACGTGGTGATCATGAGCCACACAGACGATGTGGTCTTCGATGGGTTCAAGGTCACCGCGGGCAACGCCAATGTCAACGATCACTTCCTCGGGGGCGGCGCTGGGCTGTACGCCGTACCGGTAGATGGCGCGACCATCGAGAACTGCACGTTCACCATGAATTTCGCACTCTGTTCCGGCGGGGGTGCCCTGGCCTTGTGGGAGTTTCTGGCTGATGGGTTGGTCATCCGCGAGTGCCAGTTCGTGAAGAACGAAGCCGTAAAGGGAGGCGGAGGCCTGTCGATCGGGGGCCTGTTCGAACTTCGCGATTGCGAGTTCCGCGAGAACAAGGTTGATCCACTGGTTGGTCTGGGCGGTGGTCTGAAGTCCATTTCGAGCGGGTTGGGGTTTCCAGCCGGATTCACTGGATGTCACTTCGAGCAGAACACGGCGGCTGCCGGAGGGGGCGCGTGGATCACGGCAAAAGACGGGCACTTTGTAAACTGTTCGTTTCAGGGCAATATCGCATTGGAAGGAGGCGGAGTGCAAACGCAGTGCGCCGGCGAAAATGCTCTGCCGCTGCGGTTCACCAACTGCTTGTTCGCCGGGCACGACACAGAGGCCATTCACTCCAGAGGCGGAACCTTCCTGCCGGACCTCTCGGTCGACGGCTGTACCAGTATCGGCCAGTCAGCAGTGTTGTGCTCAACCGTGCCGGGGTTCAAGACGACCAACTGCACCTTCGTGCAGAACGGGACCGCGATCAAGCCGCAAGCGCCCCTGGAGGTTGTCAGTTCATTATTCTGGGACAACGGAAGCGAGATCGAACTGCTCGGTTCGCCGCCGAACACGTGCTCGGGGAGCTACTCAAACGTGCAAGGAGGCATCGGCGCGACCGGCTGCACCGACGTGGCGGGCAACATCGGCGAACTGCCGGCCCATGAGCCGACGTTCTTCGATGCCGATGGCCCGGACAACATCCCCGGCACTTCGGACGATGACTTCCGCACCACATCCGGATCCCCCGGAAACGATGCGGGAGACAACGACGCGGTCCCCGTGGGTGTCGACAAAGACCTCAGCGGGGCCCCGCGAATCTCGAACGATCTTGGTGCAGATGACACGGGCAACCCCCCGGGTGCATTGGCCTACGTCGACATGGGTGCTTACGAGTTCCAGGACTGCGGGCCCTGCCCGTGGGACATTTTCCCTGTAGACGGCAATGTCGGCGCGGGAGACCTGGCCTTCCTGCTGGGTAACTGGGGACCGATCCCGCCGGATCCCGATCCTAGGGTCCTGTGTCTGGACATCGAACCGAACGGCGTCATCGGTGCGTTCGACCTAGCCAACTTGCTGGGTAACTGGGGCCCGTGCCCGGATCCGTAGTGCTGCGTGCTGAGTAGCGAGAGCAAAGTGCTGGGTGCGGGCAAGCCCGCCCGCACCCAGCAGACTCTTGAAGAGATTTCGCCCATTTCGGACATTGGGATGCGTACAATGTAAAGAGAGGCCTGGACGATGGCGAGACCCTTCCGAACCATCTTGATCATGCTATTTGTGGTGTCCGTGCCGAGCGCGTCACAGGCACAAACGACTTGGCACGTGGATGACGACTGTGCTCCGCCAGGAGCAGGGACCATCCCAGACCCCTTCTGCACAATTCAGGACGGAGTCGATGCTTCAGAGAACGGAGACACCGTTGAGGTGCAGCCCGGGACCTACACCGGCGCTGGCAACCGCGACATCAGCATGTTCGGTAAGGCCATCACGCTCAAGTCAAGCGACGGGCCCTCCGCAACCGTAATTGACATTCAGGGAAGTCCATCGTCTATCCACCGTGGGTTTTTCCTTATACACGGTGAAACCTGCCAGTCGATCATCAGGGGATTCACAATTGAGAACGGCTACTTGATTGGCGACACTGGGGGCACTGGTCCGTTGGGCGGTGGCGGAGGGGCAGGGATCTTCATACGCGACAGCAGTCCGACTATTCGCGACTGCGTCATCCGTGATAATACGTCTGAAACACTTGGCATCCCCTTGCTGGTCGACGGCAGAGCGGGAGGAATATACATCGATGGGAACAGCCGAGCAGTCATCGAGAGATGCGTCATCATTGGCAATACCGCCGACAAGCGCGGAGGGGGAATGTACGTCGGCTTTGCCGAAACCGAAGCTCTGATCAGTAGTTGTCTGTTCTCCGCTAACAACGCGGGTTCGGGGGGCGGAGTCTATAACACTTTTTCTCGGACCACGTTCGTGAATTGTACAATTACCGGAAACATTGCCGTCGGGGGAGGAGGATTTCGTAGCGAGAACAGTCGTGCATTTCTGAGCAATTGCGCAGTCTGGGCGAACATCGCGGAGTTCGGCCCGCAGATCCAAGTGTCTTGCCCAGGGAGCCCCGTTATTGAATACAGCACCGTCCAGGGAGGCGCAGAGGCCATCCACGCAGACTGTCCCGTTCCGGTCGAATGGGGGTAAGGCAACATCGATGCGGACCCTCTGTTTGTCGATCCGAAGAAAGGTGATTATCATTGGCTTGCAGGCTCGCCCTGCATTGATGCGGGGAACAATTTGACGGCCCCGCGCGATCGAGCCGAAGATCTCGACGGGCGCGGGCGCTTCGCCGACGATCCCGACACCCCCGATACCGGCAATCCCGGCTTCGATCTGCCCATCGTCGATATGGGAGCCTATGAGTTCGGGCCGGAAGACTGCAACACCAACGGCATCGACGACGCCGACGACATCGCCGCCGGCAACAGCACCGACTGCGACGAAAACGGCGTGCCCGACGAGTGCCAGACCGACTGCAACGCCAACGACCAGGCCGACGTCTGCGACATCGCGGAAGGGAGCAGTCTGGACTGCAACTGCAACCGCATCCCCGACGACTGCGAACCGGACTGCAACAACAGCGGCCAGCCCGACGACTGCGACGTGGCCGACGGCACCAGCGAAGACTGCAACGACAACAATCATCCCGACGAGTGTGAGGAAGACTGCAACAACACCGGCCAGCCGGACGACTGCGACGTGGCTGACGGCACCAGTGAAGATTGCAACCTCAATGGATTTCCGGACGAGTGCGAGATCACCATTCCAATCCCGCAGCAGCCGCAAGATCAGGGTGCCGAGCCGGGCGAGCTGGCGTTTTTCGGCGTGGGCGTTGACACGTTTCTGCCGGCCTACCAGTGGCGTAAAGACGGCGTGGACTTGCAGGACGACGGGCGAATCATCGGCAGCCAAGGGTCCACGCTGCTGATCCTCGAAGTGATCCCCGAAGATGCCGGCGAATATGATTGTTTCATCACCGACTTGATCACCGGCTGCGAGAACACAAGCGACTCCGCCACGCTAACCGTCCACGGCCCCTGCCCGGCGGACTTTGATGACAACGGCGCGGTTGGGCCTTTTGACTTAGCCATTCTCCTGGGCAATTGGGGCCCGAACCCCAACCACCCCGCCGACCTCGACGCCGACGGCACCGTCGGCCC
>JACZTW010000277.1 GCA_022573485.1 Planctomycetota bacterium | reverse complement strand
TCCTGACTCCCGTTTTTCCTTGACTTGCTCGGAATGACGGGGAATCTGCTCAGTTTGCGTAGCCAAAAGAAGGAAGAAGAGCGTTCGGACGAGACGATCCCGCCCCGAAGATGCGTGAGGCCGCGAGTGCAACCTAAACAGCGTAATCCATATAGGCTATTTTCAGTTCGTCGTTCGCGAGGTACTTGTTTCATTAACAGTTCCACATTAAGCTCACCCGGTTGGCAGGCTGTGCCGGTTCCGCGACCGCTCTCAGTCACGACTTTCGTTTGTGCGGTCATATGCGGTCGATCCGAGAGTTGCCAGCGCATCACGGCGTGTCCGGCGTCGTTCTTTATGGATAACAACCGGCTTGTCCGGCCGGTGGGCGATCGTTTCATTTCTTCGAAAGGGACAGACATGACCAGGACGTTTCTCAGAACATTGTGTGTTGTAGGCCTACTTCCAATGGTGGCCGCCGCGAGTGACAAGACGCCCAAGCCGATGGTTCGGTTGGCAAAGGCCCACGTCGCCATCGTCAAGGGGGATCAGCAGACGGCGCTGAACCACCTCAACTGGTGCTATGACAACTCCGTCAACGCCAACACGAAGGCTTTCGGGATTCGCGGCTACGTCATCGAGACCATGGGCGAACTCGCGAAGACCTTCGCTCCGGCGCGCCAAGGGCTCAAGGCCCGCCGCGACACGGCGATCGCCAAGCTTGGCAAGACGCCCAAGATTGTGCCGACGTTCTTCGACCTCTTGGCGATCAACCGGGCACTGGGAGACGGCGACCGAAACAAGAAGCTGCTCTCCCAGCTTCAGAAGGCGGGCTTCAAGCAATTCGCGGCGCGCCCGCCGGGTCCGACGCCGATAACCACTGGATGTGACGCCTGCGACGACCGGATCAGAACCACTTATGAAATCCAACGTGTGCAGACGGTGGCAGACGCCCTCGCGACGATCGCTACGAGCAAGACGATCGCCGAGCTTGCATACGATACCGTCGTGGAGGAAGAGGAAGATATACTCACCGAGCTGGCCGACCTTGAAGAGGCCCTCCTGAAGGCAACTACGCTAAAGAAGCAGGCCAGCATCCTGCGGAGGATCAGCTTCCTGACCAAAGAACTGAACGACTTTGTCCGCCCGCGCGGAGATTATCTCGGGAGGGAAATCGACTACTACGTCGAGTTGATCGCGCATGTCGTGCAATACACCGATGCCACGGACTCGACCGGAAAGTAGACGCGTCCTCGGAAACATCAGATCGCTATTCAACGGAGCTGCGGGAAGTCCGCAGCTCCGTTTTTCTGCGCTCGGGCGATGGGGACGCAGATCCTGCTTGACATCGCCGCCAGGCTGTGCGACGCTGAACTTTGTCGTTGGCGGACACAATGTTCGGTCTGGCGGGGCCTGTTGAGCCATGGAAACTCACCACAAGATCGCGGTCAAGATTCTGTCCGGCGGGCGGGCGGGCGTGATCCACGAGTTCGAGGGCTCGACCGCTGTGCTCATCGGCCGCGACGCCGATGCCCACATCCGGCTCCATCCCACGGAGGATCGCATGGTCGGACGCCGTCACGCGCGGCTGTTCTTCCAAAACAACGGCTGGTATATCGAGTCGCTTCACGATCAGGGCGTGTTGGTGCGCGGCGAACTGCTGCCGCCATTGTGCCTTGTGCAGGACAACGAGATCTACCGCCTCGGCCCCGATGGTCCGGAGCTTCGCATTGCAGTCCTGGCGGAGGCGGCGCCGGAGACGGTCATCGACCGGTCCAGCCCCCAGTTCGGCCGGGCGGCGCCCAGCACCCAGCCTCGCGCCGAGTTTGACCCCGCCGTACTGCAAGTTTCCATCCGGCAGGAGACGCACCGCACCCTGCGCAAGCTCAGGGGCTTCGTGGCCTGCGGTGCCCTCGTGCTCGTGGCGGGCGTGTGGCTGGTTGTGTCGCGCGGCGCCACACGCAGCATCACCGCCTCGGACATCCAGAGACTATACGGCGCCTCGGTCTTCCGCGCCGCCAGCACGGTGCGTTTTCGCTGTTCCCACGCCGACGTGCAAGTGAACAACTGGCGGCGCTATTGGATCGCGCACGGGACGGCCTTCGCAGTGGCTGAGCGGAACGGCTGGATCTACGCCGTGACGAATTACCACGTCTTCGGATCGCCATCCAAGCCGATCCTCTCGACGGAACTGGCCCGCGCCACCCTGGCGGAAGAAACTATCCTAGGCCGTTGGCCGCTCGACTGGCCGGCGCTGTCTGAAAGGCTCGACGACTTCGACGCCCGTCGGCTCGCGGCAGGAACAGCCAAGCCTAACGCTCAGACGCAAATTGGAACCGAGCGCTACCAGTACCTCGATGAAATCACTGCCCAGTGCAAGTTTGACACCGAGGATGATGCATGGCGGCAAGTCGTCGTGAACGGACGCTTCGTATCGGCTGAAATCGTGGACAGTTCGCGCCGGCGCGACGTGGTGCTGTTCCGCTTCAAGACTCCTGCCCAAGGGGTAGACCTGCTCCCACTGCGCCAAGTCGTGCCCGATGACCAGCGTGCCCTCGCCGGGATGAACGTATATATTCTCGGCTTTCCCGAGTCCGGCGATCTGCCCCTGCGCCGCTCACGCGACGCCCTGACCAGCAAGCCGGCGATCGCCCAGGGTGTGCTCTCGGACATCAAGCCCGACCAGACGCACGGCGGGTACTCGATTCAAGTGACGGCGCCGATCAACGCGGGCAACAGTGGCGGCCCCTTGTTCGACGCCTTGGGGAACGTCGTCGGCATCAACACCTGGGGGCCGTCCAAAGCCGAAGCCGAAGGCATCAGCTACGCCCTGACCCTTCAGGAACCCATCGAAATGCTGCGCCGCCACGAGCTGAGTTGGCTCGAGCAGCGGCCCCGCTGACCCAGGGGCGGGTGGCGCTGAGCGTGTCGGGAGCCCGACGGCTCCGCTGTCAGTGTAGATGTCGATCAGTTGCGTTGATGTGGCTGACTCATGCTGGAACACCACTGAGAACTACTTGGAATAATGATAAGCCGTGGCCCGGCTTTGCTGCCTACGCGGCAGGTCCTACCGCCGCCGGGCCACGGCTTCTACTAGGTACGCGTAAAACAGGCGCGACAGGTGCAACGAATTCCCAAAAAAACAAGCCTTTTTTCCAAAGAATCATCGCTCGTCGATGTCGAATTCGCCTACCGCCCAATCATTGGCCGTCGTGCAGCGATATACATGACTCGCGAGGAAGACCGTCGTTGCGGTATGATTACAAGCGGCACGGGGGCAGACCACCCGCCGCGGCTCCTTGCCGCGCTCGCTGCTCAAGCCTCATCAAAGTACCGCCGCGTGTGTTCATTCTCGCGGAGGGTCTTGAGGGCGTGGTGCAGGCGGGATTTGACGGTGCCGAGTGGGATGTTCAGGGCGTCGGCGATATCCTGCAAGGTCATGTCGTCTACGAAGCGCATGAGCAGCGTCTCGCGCTGCTCGGCGGACAGCAGGCGCAGGGCTGACGCCAGTTCAGAACGGGCTGACTCGGGCGACGGATCGGGCGGCCCGCCGAGGTCGGCCAAAGCCGCATCATCGGACACGAAGCGCAGGCTCTTGCGCCGAAGCGCGATGGCAGTGTGCTTGATTACGGGGTAAAGAAAGGTCTTCATCTCAGCGGTCAGCTTCAGGCTGGGGCATTTGCGCAGCACATAGGCGAACGTCTCCTGCAACACATCCAAAGCCAAATCGTGATCGTGAGTAAACCGCGTGGCTACGCCGTGGACCCAGTCGCGGTAGCGGAAGTACAGCGCCTCGAACGCTCCGTCATCGCCCGTGTTGATTGCATCGACGAGTTCACCGTCGCTGCGGGGATCGTCATGTGCCGACGCCGTCATGGAATGATCCTCGCGGACATCATGGGGCCACGCAAGCGGCGAATCAAGGGGGCGTGAAGCGTGAAGAGTGAAGAGTGAAGCGTGAAGCGTGGGAACTTGTGAACTGAGCTGTAGCCTGAAGGCTGCGGCTCAAGGGGGTTCCATGCCGCCGCCGCTGATAGCTGAAAGCTGATCCATGGATAACCAGACCACGGACCGCGCGTTCCTCATCGGCGAGGGCAAAAACGTCCGGGCCCACAAGCTCCAGTGCGTGGGAATGCGCGAAGAACGAATCGATGAGATGATCGAGCGCAAAGAGAAAAGTAGGGTTCGCTGTGCGGACCAAGGTCTTGTGCGAACCGTTGTTTAAGGTGATCGGCACGGGCGAGGTCTGGCTGTGACCGCGGCAGCCCGGTGTCGCACGTCGGTGCCGCCTGTCAGGTAGGGTGCGCCCTCACGGGCCAATGACGTCGCAGTACTCCTGGACGGTCCCGAACGCGGAACTTCCCAAGACGTTCCACGTCGAAGTGGCGAAGGGTGGGCACCGCTCACCGCGGCCTGAGTCTTCAAGCCGACGAGCAACAAGCCGGAACAAAAAAAGGAGGCGATCGGGTACGGAATCGCCTCCGTGTAAAGCCGAGTTTGTTGTGCCGCGCGTCCGGCGTTACGTATTGGGGAAGCAAAACGGCTTGCCGTGAAAGACCGGCGCCGTAGCAACCATAAAGGAGCCGCTCTTGGTCTTGGCGACCGCCTTGATCGTGTTTTTGCCGAACTTCGCCCACAGAACGTTCCTGCAAGTGGTTGGCGTCGAGGTCTTGGAGCCGAAGTTCTTCCTGGTGGCCTTGGCCCACCGCGCCACCTGGGCCGCGGTGCAGGTCTGAACGATCGCGCCCTTGTTGATCCAGTTGGCGAAGGAGTTGAGCGTTGTGGGACTCGGACGCCCGAACTTGGCTGGACCCTTCGTCTGGTTGAATAAGGTCTTGAATGAGTTAATCTTGTTCTGGAAGGTGTTGCTGCAGCCCTTCCACGCCGTTGGAACGGTAACCGTGTCACGGCCCGTTTTTGGTCTCCTAACTTTTTGGCCCCCACTCGATTCAGCGGCGGCTCCCCAGCGGCTGTTTCCAAATCTCCC